>NZ_CACA01000284.1:0-25550 GCF_000180455.1 Kamptonema sp. PCC 6506 | reverse complement strand
GGATAATCAACAATCCCGTCGGTATGGAGACTAGATTAGACGATCTAGTGGAAAGCTTTAAAGTTTGGATGAGTGAGAGTTTTAAGAGTTCTCGAAATCAATGGCAAGACCCGAAAATTTGGGTGAATGAAGTTAGCGGAGACCAAAGTCGGGAGACAACGGTGCGCTTTTATGTAGATAGCATCAAGCTAGAGCATTGCGAGCGTGGAAATCGGATCAAGAGTGAAGTGCGTCAGGATTTGGTTTGGCATCTAAGACAATCTTACTTGATGTAATCTTTCTGCTCTAGCTGTAACTTGAGGTTTAACCCTCAGTTACAGTTAGGGCAGAAGGTGGAAGTCTGACTTAACTTTAATCATAAAAATTCAAGTATTGAACCAGTATAAATACTTGAATAAATCAGTAAATTTTTTAATCTTGAAACTAACGCTCTAAAAACTGTCGGCCAGAATGTGGCTAATTTTACATATCCGATCCAGCTCTACTGTTAATATCCTTCTGGTGAAACGATTCGGATTATGGTGTGAGGAAAAATGGATAAATTTACAACTGCGAGGAAAGCGACACTAATCGCTTCTCCGGTTTTCTCCTTGTCAATGTTGGTGGGATGTCTGGGAATAGCTTCAGTACCAGCAGGCGCGATCGCCCAACTACAGGATACCTCAACTTCAGAAGCCAAACTTCCAAAGCTAGCATTAGCAGAGAGCGATCGCACTTTATCTCCTCCAGAGGTAGCGCCAACAGAGGAGAAAGTCGCAGAAATTAACCCTACTACTGAGAGTGACCTATCTCCGACAGCAGCAGCACAACCGCCTCCAACAACTCCAATCGAACTCGCAGCTACAGATATCCGCGATCGCAGCTATCCCTTGTGGTTGTCTCAATCTCCAGTTTTAAACCCCCAATCTCCCGTAATTGCTGAAGTTCCGAAAATACCAGATTTCCCAACCGAGACGGGAACTGCTGCGGATCTTAGCGCTCCCGATGACTTTGCTCAAGTCACCTCAGTTTCTCAGTTGTCTGATGTACAGCCCACAGATTGGGCATTCCAAGCTTTACAATCTCTGGTAGAACGCTATGGTTGTATCGCTGGCTATCCCGATGGTACTTTTCGCGGTAACAGAGCTTTAACTCGTTACGAATTCGCCGCTGGTTTAAATGCTTGTTTAGACCAAGTTAATCGACTAATTGCAGGGGGAACCAACAATTTAGCCACGAAAGAAGACTTAATCGCACTACAACGCCTCCAAGAAGAATTTGCCGCCGAATTAGCAACATTGCGAGGACGGGTAGACGCTTTAGAAGCTCGGACGGCGGAATTAGAAGCTAATCAATTTTCAACAACAACTAAACTTAGCGGTCTTGCTTGGTTTAATGTGACTGGAGCAACTGCAAACAAGCGTGTCCGAGTAGAAACGACGAATACAGACACTCCTCTAGCACTAAGACCGGCGGGACGAGATCCGATTACAAATCGACCTGTTGTTCAGAGAGTTGATGACCCTGAAGTTACTTTTAGTCAGTTAGTTTGGCTGACGCTCACTACTTCTTTTACAGGTAAAGATCAATTAGTGACGCAGTTAGCTGTTGGTAATGGCGATTCCCCGGCAAATCAGTTTGCCTCAGCGGGTCTTTATAATACCTTTGGCACTCCATTTCTGGATCAAACAGGGGGTGTTAATCCCAATGAATTTATTTTGCGAGAACTTTTTTACCAGTTCCCGCTTAGCGATCGCTTGCAAGTCGTGGTCGGGCCGCGGATCAACTTTTACCGCTATTTTGACAATAATGCTTTTACCTTTTTCTTAAATGGAGCTAGCACCTTTAACTCGAACGGTAGCACTCTATCAAACGCAGTCGATCGCGGTGCTGGTGCGGTGGTTTTGTGGGATATCAATCGTCGGTTTAGGCTGCGTTTAGGCTATCTGGGCGAAAGCGATGAATTTTTGCCCGCTAACCCCTTTAATTCGGCTGCTGACCCCTCTAAAGGTTTGTTTAAGGGCACCAATTCAGCAACAGTTGAACTGGCATTTAGCCCTAGCAGTCGCGCAAATTTCCGGTTTCTCTACACTCGCTCTAATATCCAGCAAATAGGCGGACAAGTGGGTGGTGCAATTGGAGAGCCGATTTACGGTGTGGCTGATGATGGTTACGGCGGCAAAATTGGCAATGCAACGGCGGATACTTTTATCTTCAATTTTGACTGGCTAGTTGCCCGCAACTTTGGTGTTTTTGGTCGCTACAGCTACGGCCGAACTAATATTTTTCCTAGAACCGATCGACCGGATGGCACGATTAAAGCTCAAGCTTATCAGATGGGACTTGCTTTTCCCGATTTGGGCAAAGATGGAGCTTTGCTAACTCTATCATTTCTAGTCCCGTTTGATGTTACGGGCGGTCGTCGGTTCTTGGTATCTGGAGGAGGAAATGGCGGTACTCAGTATGAATTTGAAGCTACTTACTATTTGCCAATCAGTGACAATATTGCTATTGTTCCGGCATTTTACTTAATTGGCAACGCCAATAATTTTGACAACAACCCCACTATTTATGTGGGTAATTTGCGAACGCAGTTTAGTTTTTAAAGGGTAAAGACTTGCAGGGGTTTTTAATTGCTGATGCACAACATCTTAATTAGCTAATAGCTAATAGCTAATAGCTAATAGGCCAGCGATCGCTTCTCCTATAGAAGCAGCAGTAACCACAGGATAATTGCCACACAAGCGATTGCAAGCGGAGTTTCCCCCGAAGTAATCTGGGCGATAGATGAAGATCGATCGCCCAGATTGTTTCATAAATTTATCCAAAACGGAAACCCATCGATCGGGTAAAATCAATGACATGAGCGATCGCACATCTAACCCCAACATCCCCCCCCAAACCTGGAACCGTCCTATCGGCCTGGGTTGGGACAATCCCTACACCGTCCGTTACCCCAGCAATCTCGACGATGGCCCCTGGCATGGAATGCCCCTGGGCGGCTTTGGTGCCGGCTGTATCGGGCGATCGCATCGCGGCGACTTCAACCTCTGGCATATCGATGGTGGCGAGCACGTTTTCCGCAGTTTACCCGCTTGTCAATTCAGCGTCTTTGAAGAAATTGACGGCAAAAAACAAGCTTATGCCTTATCTACAGAACCCCCTACAGATGGTAGTTTATCTGCTTGGAAATGGTATCCGAGCGAATTAAAAATTAAAAATGAAAAATTAAAAAGTGAGGAGCAAAATTCAGATTCAAGCCTGAGCACTGGTAGTTATCATGCACTTTATCCTCGCAGTTGGTTTGTTTATGAAAATGTCTTTCAAGCACAATTAAGCTGCGAACAATTTTCGCCAATTTGGGCGGGAAACTATCAGGAAAGTAGTTATCCAGTCGCCATCTTTGAATGGATCGCCCACAATCCCACAGATCGACCAATTACTCTCAGCATCATGCTGACTTGGCAGAATACAGTTGGCTGGTTTACTAATGCCAATAAATCCCCAGAAATTAAAGTCAGAGATGATGGCAGTCCTGTTTATGAATATAATTCTCGCTGGGGTGAAAGTGGGGGAAATTTCAATCGCTTAGTAGAAGATTTCCACCGCATCGGCTGCGTGATGACGCGATTGAGTGCATCAGAAGAAGTAAAAGAAGGCGAAGGACAATGGGCGATCGCGACAGTCGCCAATGCCGCCGTAGAAGTATTTTATCAAACCCGTTGGAACCCAGCAGGCAGCGGCGAAGATATTTGGCGGCCCTTCTCACAAGAAGGCTTCTTGCTAGACGATCCCGATGAAACACCAGCCGCAGGAGGAGAACAATTAGCCTGCGCGATCGCAGTTAGATTTACAATTAGACCGGGAAAAACTCGCAAGATTCCCTTTATTTTAGCTTGGGATTTTCCGATCACCGAATTTGCGCCCGAAGTTTGGTATTACCGCCGCTACACAGATTTCTTTGGTCGCAATGGCAAAAATGTCTGGTCAATAATTCGTACTGCTATGAAGCATTCGGATACTTGGCGAGAAAATATTCAAGCTTGGCAACAGCCAATTTTAGCCAGGGAAGACTTGCCAGATATCATAAAAATGGCAATGTTTAACGAACTCTATGCCCTAACTGATGGTGGCACACTTTGGAGTGCCGCTGACGAACGCGATCCCAAAGGTCAATTTGCAGTTTTAGAGTGCATAGATTATCGTTGGTACGAGAGTTTAGATGTGCGTCTTTACGGTTCTTTTGCCTTGTTAATGCTGTGGCCAGAATTAGATAAGGCAGTGCTTTTAGCCTTTGCTAGAGCGATTTTCACGGGAGACGATACCCCTAGAGTTATTGGCTGGAATCAAGCCTCAGCCGTGCGGAAAATTGCCGGGGCTACACCCCACGATTTAGGAGCTCCCAACGAACACCCTTGGGAGAAAACTAACTATACAAGCTATCAAGATTGCAATTTGTGGAAAGATTTACCTTGCGATTTTGTCTTGCAAGTTTATCGAGATTTCTTATTAACTGGTAGCACAGATTACGAGTTTTTACAAGAGTGTTGGCCAGCAATTGTGGAAGCTTTAGCTTATCTCAAAACCTTTGATTTAGACGGCGATGGGATTCCTGAAAATTCAGGTGCCCCCGATCAGACTTTTGATGATTGGCAGATGCGGGGCGTGAGTGCCTATTGCGGCGGGTTGTGGTTAGCGGCGTTAGAAGCTGCGATCGCGATCGGTTCTTTACTGATTAAACATCAAAGTAGTGTAGAAGAATTAAACCAATCACCAATTACCAATTTTAACAAGGATTTCAAGGATGTAAGTCTCTTTCCAATTACCAATTACCAATTACCAATTACCAATTACCAAAATTGGTTAGAACAAGCTAAACCAATCTATCAACAAAGACTGTGGAATGGGCAATATTACCGATTAGATAGCGAAAGCGGTTCAGATGTGGTAATGGCAGATCAGTTATGCGGTCAATTCTATGCACGTTTATTAGGATTGCCCGATATTGTACCAGAAGAATGTGCGATCAGCGCCTTAGAAACAGTGTATGAATCTTGTTTTATCAAGTTCAATCAAGGTGAGTTTGGTGCAGCTAATGGCGTTATGCTTGATGGTTCGCCAGAAAAGCCAGGTGCAACTCATCCTCTAGAAGTTTGGACGGGAATTAATTTTGGTTTAGCTGCTTTTATGATGCAGATGGGGATGAAGGAAAAAGCTTTAGAATTGACGGAGGTAGTTGTCAAGCAAATTTATGCAAATGGTTTGCAATTTCGGACACCTGAAGCAATTACAGCAACGGGTACATTTAGGGCTAGCCATTATTTAAGGGCGATGGCAATTTGGGCAATTTATTATGAATTGTTAATTGTTAACTGTTAACTGTTAACTGTTAACTGGTAATTGCTAATTGGTAATTGGTAATTATACCATCTCCGATTAAATACTTGTCATTGCGAGCGAAGCGAAGCAATCGCAAGGTTTTGAGATTGCTTCACTTCGCTCGCAATGACAATCAAGAGGGTAGTAAAGCTGGATTTGGTATTAGATGCGAGAAAGCTTAATACATGACTTATGCACGAGATACCAAAGATGCAGGAGGTGGGTGCGATCTTAGTTTTAGGCGTGAAAGGTATTTTACTGAAACTATTAGAAGCTGCGATCGCATCCCCTTCGATCGCGCTTGAGGAAATACCCTTACAGCGCACTAAAGATTTTAGGCGAGTGCAATACATATCTGCGATCGCGCTTAAACTCGCTCATCTTTGGCAACAACCAGCGATCGAAGTTGCTACCCAGCTTGCAGCTAAATGCCAAAAAGAGAATGAAAATATAGGCTTTTTAAGTAAGGAAAATTTCACCATTGAAGTTTTGCCATCGGGGATGATTTTGTTTGAATTAACCGATGTAAGTGTAGCCGCCTGGTTGCAATACCTCACTGACACCCCACAGACGTTAGAAAAGAGAGAGAGTCAAATTAAATCCGCCTCTGTGGAAAGCGATCGCATCTTTCCAGTTCAATATAGCCATGCTCGTTGCTGTTCCCTGTTGCGACTAGCTGACCGCGATCGGATTATAGAGCTTGTGGAGCGCGATCGGCAAACCAGCCTCGCACCTTGGCAGATTATCAATCCCAACCCCATACCCTGGCTAAATTCTAACAACCGTCTGCGATTAATACATCCCGCAGAACTCAATTTAATTTCCCAATTATTTACAACTTTAGACACTCTAGCTTCCCTTTTTAACGGAGGTTTTGAAAAGCCGCTAATCACCAATAAATCAACAGATTGGCTCAAATTAGCCAATACTTTAAGCGATACTTTCCAGACGTTTTATAGTCAATGTCGCATTTGGGGAGAAGTGAAGACAGAAACACCAAAACTTGCTCAAGCAAGGTTAGGTTTAATACTAGCAACTCAAACTTTACTACAATTTATACTGCAAGAACTATTAGGTATAATCGCTCCTCTGGAACTGTAAAGTAGTTTCGGTTTTCATTTTAGTAGAAAATACACTTAATTAATTATCCCTTATAAAGCTTCTAAGTTATGCTATAATTAGATGGCATAAATATCAACTATACTCAATGACTTACTACGTAATCTACGACGGCAATTGCAATCTCTGCGTTACCTTAGTACAACTACTTGAAAACTTAGATAAAGGTCAAGAATTTCAGTATATACCTATGCAAGACAAAGAAAAGTTATACAAATTTGAGATAACGCCTCAAGACTGCGAAATGGGCATGATCTTAATAGATGGAAACGCACCAGATCGCCGCTGGCAAGGCAGCAACGCCGCTGAAGAAATCGGTCGCTTACTGCCAGCAGGAAATATATTTGTTGCCACTTATCGCGCAATGCCAGGTCTGAAATGGGTAGGCGATCGCATCTACGAACAAGTCCGCGATAACCGCTATACGCTATTTGGCAAACGATCTACAACATACGAATCAACTTATCCAATTAGTTGCAGTCTCAAAGGAAATTGCCAGCCTTAAACTGAACTATTAAACAGTTCAAATATTTGCCGACAAAAATGTTTCAGCTTTTCCGCCGACTCGGATGCTGGTTCCTTTGTCCCCGCAAAACCCCAATTATCCACCGTTGAAAATCGCCACTGTTGACCAGAATGATCGTAACCAGCGGCTTCAACTCCGATCGCGCGGCGATCGCCATCTACCGGATCGTCGTAAAATCGGATCTGGATTAAAATGCTGCGGCTTTGCAGCAACCGACTCCTACCGGGGAAGTGAAAGCCAATGTCAATAGAATCAGGATCGACGAGTTCCCTAGTATCCGCATCATTCATCCAAGGTTTGAGATCGACTCTCACATCTGGGAACTGTGACTTGAATAAATTTACAACAGCAGCAATTTTGCTGGCAACTTCAATATTCCTAGCTTGTTCAGCAGCGTTCACCTTCAACACTCCTACAAAATATAGTGCCAATAGCTTTAGATAACAATGTAACTACATCCTGCGGAATGTAGACTGTGAAGGGCGGACATTTTTTTAAGAAGGGACTAGGGGCTAGGGGCTAGGGGCTAGGGGCTAGGGAAGAGGAAGAGAGGGGGAGAGGGAAAGAGGGGGAAGATAGGGGAGATGGGGGAGATGGGGAAGATAGGTAATTAAGAATTACCAATTACCAATTACCAATTACCAATTACCAATTACCAATTACCAGTTACCAATTACCAGTTAACAGTTAACAGGTATTATATTTCCCGATTCATTGATAACAGTTACTTCACTTACCTCAGAAGCAACTTCAGGAAAAGGAAGAATACGCACGCGACCAAACCTCAAACCACTCACTCCTTGCAGCGGTTCTACCATACCAGTTTGAATTTTTGACTCCACACAACCCTCGCGAGCTAGATAGCGTAAATATTGCCGATATTCTTCCCACTCATCCTCATTAGAATAAACAATAGTTAGCATTCCAGACTGCGTAATTCGTTCTTGAGCGTCTTTATCAACCGCTTTTTCAATCCGTTTTTTAACAAGTTCGTAGCGAATATCGCGAGTGCCTTGGACATCAAACATTTTTTCAGTATTTTCGTTGTGAAAAATGTTGATCGTTGTATTCTGTACTAAAATTAAATGAGCTAGTTGTAAATTGATTTTAGCATCAGCTTGTAAGCGAAAAGCAGCTCTAGCACAATCGCAAACAGCTCTTAATTGTTCATAACGCAGACTGTGCAAGTGAAAGGGAGTAAATTTACTATCAATTGACTTGCCGATATAAATCATGTGATCCATGCCATCGGTGCATTCAATATCGCAATAATGGGGGATAATTTGCTGCATCCGCTCTTGCCATTTTGCCCAAGTTTCCTGCAAATTAGCAGTAATTAAACTGAGCATTTCATCATAGCGAGTCCGTTCGCCATAAACGCATTGATGTTCGTTTTTGCAAGCTGCTTGGTAAGCTTCCAGTGCTGCTTGCACCTCCGGCCCGCACTGCATAAAATGGTCAAAATATACTTCTAAATGCTCGCTCAGATACTCTGCGGCTCGGACTTCCATATCTACAGTTACTTTTTCCTGCAAATGCTTGATATAGTCCAGCATATCCAGTCGAAGTTGTTCTCCCAAGGGAGTACCTTGAGTTGTACACAAAGCCTCAACGATCGCTAAGCCTAGACGAAATTGTTCGAGCAAGTCGCCTTGAATGGCACGGTTGCGCTCTTCTGAGGAGCCGCGAATATCGGAGATACCATAAAGGGGATATACTTCGCTAAAAACTATTGTCTCCGGTGGTAGGCCCCAACTGCGTCGCTCTGCTTCCTGTACGAACCGCCACTCGACGGCGGGATGGATGTTGTGGATGTGGGTGAAGCGCTGCTGAATGGCTTGCCGTAGGGCCGCAATGAAGGCGGGAATTAGTTCTTGAGCGTGTTGGCAGTCGATACCGTTAAAATGGTTGGGGCGATCGCACGTTAATCCCACTACTCCTAAAATCTGATTTCCTCCCCCTTCGCGATTGATAGTTTTCACCACTAAGGGAATTAGCAACATCGATCGCACTCCCATTTTCCGTAAGTAGCGATCGCACTCCGTTTCGCACTCCCGCCGCAAATCAGGCACGTTCCAGACTTGATTAGCCGCCGTTGCCTGCAAAAAGTGAGAACCTTCGAGAGACTGTAACGCATACACTGTCGGCCTGATATCGTGACCGTCTTTGCAGATAAAGAGTTGCGCTTCGGAGCCATCAGTCCGCAAAAGAATGCTACCATCTGCGCCAAAGAGCGATCGCAAACGTTTATCTATTTTCTTAAACTTTTCCGGTCTTAGAATTGAATCTCTATCTATCAATAACTGCGTCAACCGCCGAATTTGTTCCTGTCCCGTGACATCAAAACCTTCTAACAGCAACAGACCTTCCACACGGTAATTTTCTAACCGCAGTCTATCCGCCAAAGTTGCCAATTGATTAGGCTGCATTAGCCAAGCTTCCCGCTCCGAGGCTGGCATTAACTTTAGATGAAAATCCGAAAACTCATCTATTTTCGGGTCAATGCGAGTAACTTTTAGCTCTTCGGAACCCAACCAAAATTCCACAAACCGATGCTCTCGGTGCAGCGGACTTTTGACAGTAGCCATTACGGGTTCATCAAGCACTCGCAAACTTTCCAGGTCAATCTGATATAGCTGTTTGAATACCCAGTACAAAATATGACGGCGGTATAGCTGCTCCGCTGTCCGGCCGTCCCAGTCTTCAAACAAATCCAGCAACCCGATACCCAATCCTGTCAACAAACCACCAAAATCAGTTCCCTCGTGGGTTCCTTCCAAACCCGCCAACCGACAGAAAGCCGAGTTAGCATAACGCAGAATAAAAGTCTCCGGTTCCATGACAGCCATTAACACCCGGCTAGAACGCTGAAATTGAAAAAGGCGCTCTAGGTATTGTTTCCAAACTTTCAATTGTTCGATTTGGGCAGAGTGACTTGGCACCTGTGCCGCCAAAGCTTGTAATAATTGTTCCATATTTGGCTCAACCAAGCTGCCGTTACCGTTTTTAGTCCGAGGAATATCTGCGGAAAGTAACGCTTTAACAGAGTGGCTATTGGCTTCTTGGGATGTCGGCTTCGGGGTCGGCATAAGTCTGCACCTGAATGCACTGGATATTTTAAGAAGATGTTGGCGACTGGTTCTAGGGAGTTGGTACTCCAACATTCCTTGACACCTGTGGACAACTATAGTTAGGGGCTAGGGGCTAGGCGCTAGGGGCGAGCGTTGAGGGAAAAGCTTACGACCTAATGGATTATGAACCAGAGGTAACACTGGGATTTGCCCTAACCGCCTTGGGGGTTGCTATAAAAGTTTGCAACGTTATAGTATTGTATCTAACACACCAGGGGTCTAACCCCTTTTGTGATTGTGATAGTAAATTTAAGTGTCTACTAATTAATTAAAAATTAAAAATTAAAAATTAAAAATTAAAATATTTATACACCGAGTGTATTTTGGGCAATGCGTCGGATGTGGAGGATGCAAACAGGGGTTAGAGTTGGGTTCAAAAAATACCAAGAATATAGGCAAAAGCATCATCATCTTTGAAATCTCGATCGCTGATGTCAGCCAAATCTCTAATTACAGAATTGCCTCATCATCACTAATTTCTATACCAAAAGAATTTTCCCATGTCATCACTATCTCAACTGCGTCAAGTCCCATTCTTACTCTAGCCCCTTCTTTACCCTAGTCCCTAGCCCCTAGCCCCTAGCCCCTTCTTTACCCTAGCCCTAGCCCCTAGCCCATAGCCCCTAGTTATATATTCACAATACGTAAGTGCTCACACCTGAATAATTTACCTAACTTTAGGTATATTTACATAAATTTTGGGTAATTAGGGGGTGAAACCCCCCACAAATCTCCGTAAAATTGCTAGACTCGTAGCCAAGACCGAACTTATTTTTTACATTAGATCAGGTGCATCATGGCTACCTATACAGTAACCACTAACGCTGACAGTGGTGTTGGCACATTGCGAGATGCGATCGCACAAGCAAATAGCAATGCGGGCGCAGACGAGATCCTTTTCAATCTCACTACAGGCAATCCAAACGAGACAATAAACCTCTTATCTCCCTTACCCAATCTCACAGACAACGCAGGTACGTTAATTAATGCCTGGAGTCAAGGGGGGCCAACTTACACCGGTACACCCCTAATCGAACTCAACGGCACAGGTGCCGGTGCCGGTGCAAACGGTTTGTCTATCTCTTCATCCAACAATACCGTGCAGGGTTTGGCGATCAATCGGTTCACTGAAAACGGGATTTTGATCGCTTCGGGAACTAACAACGTTATTCAAGGTAACTATATAGGTACCGATCTCACCGGGACAGTTGCCTCACCGAACAATAATTATGGCCTATTGATTTGGAGTGCTAACAACACCATCGGCGGAACTCTACCATCAGCGCGGAATATTATCTCCGGCAACAATCGGTTTGGAATAATAATTCAAGGTGGCAATGCCAATGAAAATGAAGTATTAAACAACTTTATTGGCACCGATTACACGGGTAATAATAACTTAGGCAACAATTGGCGGGGAGTGCACATTAGCGACGGTGCAAAAAGTAATGAGATTCGAGATAATTTCATTTCTGGCAACGATCGCTCAGGAAATACCGACAGCGGAGATGATGCCAACATTGGAATTGAGGGTGTAGGCACTAATAATAACATTGTAGTAGGCAATTTTATTGGCACAAATGCTACAGGTACGGGTTTAGCTGGGGGCGCTCCAGCAGTTATCGGCACACCTCCTTCAGGAGGGCAACGGGGCATCTTGATTACCGGAGGTGCTCAAAGTAACATAATTGGGGGAACAGCAGCAGGCGATCGCAACATCATTTCTGGCCATCTGCAAAGCGGCATTGAAATCCGCAATAATAACTCATCAGGAAATCAAATTATTGGCAATTACATCGGCACAGATGCAGCCGGTACTGGTGCGCTTGCTAACCGTCTAAATGGGATATTCATTAATGGTGGAAATAACACTCAAATTGGCGGTACGGGTACAAATGAGGGCAATATTATCGCTAATAACGGTGCGGCAGGTGTCAATATTCCCGTCGGCACTGGTAACAGTATTCAAGGCAACTCCATTAGTGATAATGTAGATTTAGGTATTACCCTAACCAACAGCAATCAACCGAAAGCTAATAATGATTTCATCGGCGGCAATGATGGTCAAAATTATCCCAATTTATTATCAGCCTTTCTCGGTAGTAACAACACGGTAATTACAGGGGAATTAACTGCTGCTGCTAATACTAGCTTCCGCATAGAATTCTTTGCCAATAATGCTGCCGATCCTTCTGGAAATGGAGAAGGAGAAACATTTTTAGGTTTTACAAACGTCAACACTGACAATGCTGGTAATGCCAATATCAGCTTTACGCATCCCGCTTTATTAACAAGTCAATATATCGCAGCTACTGCCACTAATCTCGATCTGAATACTGGCACAAATAACACCTCAGAGTTTTCCAATTCTCTACCAGTTGATACCTTAAGTATTAGCGGTTTAAAATTCCATGATATTAATGGTAATGGATTGCAAGACTTAGGCGAAACCGGACTTCCAAATTGGCAATTTCAATTGCTTGATAGTTCAGGGGTTTTAATCGCTGATACTACCTCAGATGCTAATGGTCAATACGAATTTGACAATGTTTTACCAGGTGATTACAGTCTTGAAGAAGTTCTGCAATCTGGATGGACGCAAACAGTAGCACCTAATGCTATTAATTTAACAAATGCTGATTTAACTGATAATAACTTTGGGAATTTCCAAAATATCAGCATTAGCGGCATCAAATTTGAAGACAATAACGGCGACGGGATTCAAAATGCTAACGAGACTGGACTAGATAATTGGCAAATCAACTTACTTGATGCTACTACGGAAACTGTCTTAGAAACTACGACAACTACTACAGGTGGCAATTATAGTTTTATCGACCTTGAACCTGGAAATTATCGAGTTAGAGAAGTCAACCAAAATGGATGGTTGCAGACTACTCCTAACCCTAATGATATTGTCGCGGAAAGCGGCAATATATACACGGATATTGATTTTGGAAATCTTCAGAAACTTGCCCAAATAGAAGTTTTAGATCCGACTAACAATAATATTATTGATGGCACTAACAATGCTGTTGATTTCGGGAGTACCTTTGTTAATACTCCTCTCACCAAACGCTTCACTATTAAGAATATAGGCACTGACGATCTTAACCTAAGTATTCCTAGTTTGCCGACTGGTTTTAGTATAGTCGGAAATTTCCCTAATCTTATTGCGCCTAACCAGCTAGTAACATTTGATATTGCCTTAAATGCTGCTAGTATTGGCACTAAAAATGGCATTCTGCAATTTGTCAATTCTGACACCAATAACACACCTTTTGATTTCCCTATTATAGGGACAGTGGTAGGTACTCCCACGCCTACTCCCACACCTACTCCCTCCAGAAACACCTACTCCCACACCAACAGCAACACCCATTCCAACGTCAACAAATACGCCAATTCCAACACCAACACCTAGCGGTACGCCAACGCCAACAGCAACACCAACACCTAGCGGCACGCCAACGCCAACAGAGACAATAAATTCTTCCCCTTTCTCTTCTTTAACCAACTCAGATATTCCCTGTCTTTGCGGGGAGATAGTGCGTCCCGATCTAAATAAACCCAATGCCGTAGATAATATTATCTACAGCAACAACACTAGCAACAACACTAATAGCATCCAGTTCGGAACACTAGAAAATGATGCTTTTCATGGTAGAGATAGTGGGAATATTTTCCATGCTAAATTAGGCAACGATAACCTTTACGGTGGCAACAGTAAGGACATACTTAACGGCAATGAAGGTAGTGACTTCATTGATGGCAGCAAGGGAAATGATTTCATTTTAGGAGGTAAAAATAATGATATTCTCTTAGGTGGGGAAGGTCAAGATTCTATCTTGGGAAATCGCGGTCAAGATTCAATTAATGGTGGAGAAAAAAATGATTTAATTAATGGCAATCAAGGAGATGATTTTATTGATGGTGGTAAAGGAAATGATTCCCTATTTGGAGGCAAAAATAATGATGTATTAATTGGTAGTAGAGGAGAAGATTCTCTCTGGGGAAACTTAGGGGACGATACTCTGTGCGGTAGTCAAGCTAATGATTATTTGAGTGGTAATGGAAATAACGACATTATTGATGGATGTGGGGGAAATGATACTATCTATGGAGGTAAGGGCAATGACACTCTCTTAGGTTGCGGCGGTGATGATATTTTATATGGAGACTTGGGGAACGATACCCTAATCGGTGACAGTGGGAATGATGTATTTGTATTAGGTGTAGGTCAAGGATTGGACATCATTGCTGATTTTACAAAAGGGGAGGATCTTTTGGGTTTATCAGGGGGTTTAACCTTCAACCAGTTAAATATTACTCAAGTTGAGAGTGCTACTTTAATTAGTAACTCGATTGGTGGGGAAGTCTTGGCATTGCTATCAGGCGTGCAAGCTAGTCAAATAGGAAGTTTTGATTTCAAATTGTAAGGAGAATGGGTCATTGATATAGATATCGGTAACACCTCCATCTGGGCGGTAAAAAAACCGCCCAGAGGGCGGCGTTATGGATGATACTAAAAAGTAGGGCAGATATTATCCACCCTACTTTGATTACACCTAATTGCTCATCTAACGAATCTCGTTAGCCGCAAGAGGACGAGCTGAAGGATTAGTTTTCAAAAGTGCGATCGCACGGGCGTAGCAAGGGTCATCTTGAGTTCCCACTAGCGATGGCTTACTGGCTAGTTGTAACTTCTGCTCGTCCGTAACATCCACTTTAACGTCGGGTGTCACCCCTTTGTGGCTGATATCAATACCGTTAGGAGTGTAGTAGTGAGCGATCGTTACGGCCAATCCCGAACCGTCAGAGAGGGAATGCACTGACTGTACCAGCGCTTTCCCGAAGGTTTGACCGCCCATTACAGTCGCGCGTTTATTATCCTTAAGGGCTCCTGCTAAAATTTCGCTAGCACTGGCAGAATTGTCATCAACTAAAACCACCAAAGGCTTATCAGTAATAGCAGTGCGATTAGCCCGCATTTCTTCGCTTCCTCCCTCGCGGTCTACTGTACGCACGATCGCGCCAGTATCCATCCACATCCGGGCAATGTCAATGCTGACTCGCAAGAGTCCCCCTGGATTCCCGCGCAAATCTAATACGAAAGCATCAGCTTTCTGATCCTTAAGTTTTTTAATTGCTTTTTGCATTTGTTCGCCTGCGTGAGCGCTGAACTCTTGCAAGCGGATGTAGCCAACTCGCGTCTTCCCTTCCTCCTTGAGGTTATAGCGAACGGCGGCTACTTCAATTCTGGCCCTAGTCAGAGTTACCTCAAATGGACTTTTTCCAGTTCTGCCAATTTTGAGGGTGACTTTTGTTCCCTCTGAGCCGCGAATCAGGCCAGCAGCATCACCTACGGTCATGCCTTCGGTAGATTTACCGTCAATTCCTAAAATTTGATCTCCGGCTTGAATGCCAGCTTGAATCGCAGGAGAATCCTCCATTGGTTCGGCCACCGAGATCGTTTTAGTTTTTTCGTCCTGTTCCAACCTCATACCGACCCCTGTCAGTTCCCCTGAAGTTTGGTTGGTTAGCGCTTCGTACTGCTTTGGGTCCATAAAGCGCGTGTAGGGGTCGTTTAACTTCTCTAAGGCTTTGCGGAGAGCGCTATAAGCTTCTTCGCGAGAAGTATAATCTTTGTCTAGCAACTGCTGCCTTGCGGCTTGCCAATCGACCTTATTAAAGCTGGGATCTACATAATCCCGGTTAACAATTTGCCACGCTTCGTCTAAAACAGCTTTAGGGCTGTCCTGAAGTGCGGCACGGACGGATTGGCTCAGACCGGGAACAAATAAAGTAACGGAGGCAGTTGTTGCGATCGCCCCGCTCAAGAGGGCAGTACGGAACTTGGAAAATCGTCTTGAGGCTAGGTTCATTGAATTTCGCTCGAATCGATTTTATTTTTTAGATTTTAGATTGGCGTTAAAATCTAAAACCAGAATACTTAATTGGCAGGAGGCTATTATCCTTTAAATAGTCTAGCGACCTTCTCTATGAATTGCCAAGCAATGACAGCTTTATTTGATTAAACTTAAATAGGACTTGCGAAATCTATTTGTAGCGCCACCCTCAAGGCAGTACATTCACTGCTTTGACTCTTGCGTTCCCAAGCGTGATACGTAAGTCTATTAAATTAAAAGCTACAAATTGGATGTGCAGTGGATAGGAAAGTTGAACAATCCCAAAAGTGGTTAGGGAAAATCGCCAACATCGCTATAGTTTTGACTGCGTTGGCAGGTATTACTGTGATGCAGAGCGATCGGCAATTGGGGGGGCTATCGGTAGATGGTCAAAATGGTGCAAGCGCATCGGGCGCACCTGCGATTAGCTTGTCTGAACTCCAAGAGCAAGAAGCTCTACGGCTCCAATTGGCCAAAGTTTCGCCTACTTTTGGGTTTGATAATTTAATTGCAGATTGGACTTTCCTGAAATTCATCCAGTATTTTGGCGATAGCGAGGTGCGATCGCAAACTGGCTATGCTCTCAATACACCCTACTTTGATATCATAACCATGCGTGACCCGCGATGGGTTGATATCTATCCTTTTCTTTCTACAGCAATTTCCTACTATCTGGGCAAACCTGAAGTCGCCATTCCCATGATGGATCGCGGTACTGATGCTCTTTCTCCCCAGATTGACCCTCAAGCTTGGCGGGTGTGGCGGTTTAAAGGTCTCGATCAATTTCTTCTACTAGGGGATATCCCTGGCGCTATTCGCTCTCATGAAATGGCTGCGGACTGGGCTTTAGGAACTGGCGATCCGAGAATCGCGCCGCTATTGCGACAAACAGCCGAATTCTTGAAACAAGACCCCGATAGTACCTTTATACGCTTTCAGGCTTGGAGTTCGGTTTACTACGAAGCCACAGATCCCTTAGTCCGGGAAAGAGCCAAGAGTGCTCTGTTATCCTTGGGATCTCGAATGGAACAGGGCGAGGATGGAAATGTACGGTTTTTCTTACCTTCAGAGCCAGTTAAAAAGTGAAATAGGGTACGTAAGGCAGCTCTCTGGGGGGTGACTCTACCGTCCAGAGGGGGGCGTTACAGATATTTTTGTGTATTTATAAAGTTTATTTTGCTCAAATTTTACAATCAAACTTATAAAAACTTAATACAAAGTAACAATTAGTGTTTAGAAATATTAAGTTAATTCCTGCACTGCGATCGAGTGCGATCGCGCAGGCAAAAACAAATATAAAATCTTTATTAAGAGTTAAGATATATACTTAAATTGCTGGTATCAGGAGTCTACTTAGATGGAAGTAAGCGAACTGCTCAAGCGTTACGAGAACGGAGACAGAGACTTTGCTGGAGCCGATCTCAGCTCGGCTAACCTTAGCGGAGCCATCTTGATCGGAGTCAACCTTTCCGGGGCTAACCTGTCGGGAGCTAATCTGAGCCGGGCCTTTCTCACAAAATCAGAACTCAATGGCGCTTCCCTCCACAGAGCGAATCTAAGTTTTGCCAAAATGGGCGAAATTAGACTGGCGGATGCTGACCTCACGAAGGCAAACATCAGCGGAGCTTTCCTAGTAAAATCAAAACTACCCAGAGCAAAACTCAGCGGCGCGAACATAACCGGCGCTAACCTACGCAATGCTATCCTCTGGAACGCCAATTTATGCAGTGCCGAGCTGCAATTAACTAACCTGCGGGGCGCGAATCTGACGGGAGCTAATCTCAACTGGGCCAATTTCTACGGTGCCAAACTCAGCGGTGCAAAACTTTTTGGAGCTCAACTAACAGGTATTAGTCTCAGGAAAGCTCATCTCAACGGTATCGATTTGGGGGGAGTGGATCTCAATGGTGTCAACTTGAGCGAAGCGAAACTTAATGGAGTGAACTTAGAAGGGTCAAACTTGGTGGGGGCAAATTTTTACGCAGCTCAGTTGCGTAGCGTCAAGTTAACGGGAGCAGACTTAACAAAGGCAAATCTGGTGCGAGCTTGCTTAGTACAAGCAAACTTAAACTGGAGTAGACTGTCTCAGGCAAACTTAAGCCAAGCCGACTTGAGCGAGGCGACGTTAATGGGAGCCAATTTTGAGGGTACTGAGTTAGCCGGAGCCACAATGCCAGAATCGACAAGGCGCTATTTCTGTTTAACTGCGGCGGGTAATATGACAGTTGGGCAAATGCAAGAAATGAGTGCGACGGGTTGAGAAATTTTTACCGCAGCAGTGAGCAGCTCAAGGCTTTAAAAATCCCACAAGTACCTTGTTCTGCTTACTAACTGTCATATCTTTTGGGGTCTTTGTTCTTTTTATTTTCTTTTTCTTGAGCATCTTTTTTTGGTTTTTTGGTTTCTTTGTTGCTTTTTTGTTCTTTAGACATCCTTTTTTCTCCTAATTTAGTGCGTAAGTCTTATCATTAATTTTGTTGATTTTGCTGCTTTTATCTCTATTCCTAAAGATAGATTTTTAGGAATAGAAGGGGAGATGGGAAGCTCTTGAGCTCTTGAGCAGGGGACGAATATGCCAATTACCCATTAATAGCCATTACCAATTACCCATTAGCAATTAGCCATTAGCCATTAGCCATTAATTTACTGGAATTTCAATCCTAAACTCAGTACCTTCCCCTGGTTGAGAAATACACCTAAGTACACCTTTGTGTTTTTCTACTATAATTTGGTAGCTGATTGATAAACCTAATCCCGTCCCTTGACCGACAGGCTTAGTGGTAAAAAAGGGATTAAATATCTGAGAAACCAAATTTTGAGGAATTCCTTGACCATTATCTTGAATGGAGATAACCGCAGTTTCAGGATCGGTCAATTCAGTCCGAATCCGAATGTAAGCCGGCGTATCATTAGGCGTAAAAAATATTGAGTTTTGAGTCGAAATTCCGGTATCTTCTAAGTTTTTTTGCCTCATACCCCGATCTCGAATCCCCATTTCTAGAGCATCAATAGCATTGCTAATGATATTCATAAATACCTGATTTAACAGACCAGCATAACACTCAACTAGCGGCAGATTTCCATACTCTTTGAAAAGCTCAATAGCAGGACGGTCTGGCTTAGCTTTGAGCCGATGCTGCAAGATTACCAGCGTACTTTCTAGACCTTCGTGGATGTCAACTGGTTTTTTATCTGCTTGATCTAAGCGTGAGAAATTGCGTAAAGACAGAACTAGCTGGCGAATACGCTCGGCTCCCATTTTCATTGAGTCGAGAATTTTTGGTAAATCTTTTGCCAGAAAGTCTAAATCAATAGCTTGGGTATGTTCGCTAATTCGATCGTTGGGTGCAGGGTACTCCTGTTCGTACAATTCTACTAAATCCAGTAAATCTTTAGTGTATTCAGTAACGTGAGAAATGTTACCGTAGATAAAGTTAACTGGGTTATTAATTTCGTGAGCAACACCTGCAACTAATTGTCCTAGTCCCGACATTTTCTCCGTTTGAATTAGTTGAGCTTGAGTGTGCCGTAGTTCCCCCAGAGTCCTACCTAACTGTTGAGCCTTGGCTTGCTCTGCAATAGCGGCGGCTTGGCTGGCTTCATAAAGTTCTGCTTGGTGGATGGCGATCGCAGCTTGATGAGCTAGCTGTTGCAGTAAATCCCTTTCAGAATTTTGCCAAACTCTCGGCCCTGAACATTCGTGGGTAATCAATAACCCCCACAGCAAAGCATCGGTTCCAATTGGTACAATTAAACTCGCTCTGATCTGAAGACTCTCCAAAAACTTTCGGTGACAAGGCGCTAAATCATCCTGATAAATATCATTAATTGCCTGCACCCGTCCTTGCCGATAAAGACACGCGGACTCCTCTGGAAAGCAGTTTTCTGGGGCTTTAATGCCTAAAATAGAACTCCGCCCACTGCGGGTTATATCTGAGAGAGAGGCAATGCTTTCTACTACAACCTCGCCTTCTCTACCTTTGATAAACTGGTAAATCACAACGCGATCGGTATGCAGCAAAGTTCGTACTTCTCGCACAATCGTTTGCAAGATTTTTTTTAAATCCAGCGTACTGCGAATTTGGTCTGTAACTCTTCCTAATACCTTTGCCAACTCCAAAGACTGCTGCAACTGTGAAGTCCGTTCTTGAACTTGACGTTCCAAATTAATATTAAGATTTTGAACTTCTTTGTAAAGAGTGTACTGCTGAATTGCCATCGAAAAGTGATTGCCTATAGCTTTCACTTGCTCAATCTCACGGCTATTCCACTCACGGGATTGACCTTTTTTTAGTTCTCGCCATAATTCAAAAGATTGTCTAGGAAGCTGTTGTTTAACATTACTTTCAAAGCGACCTGCCCATAACCTTTCAGTCTCAATTTCATTCCGAAAAATTGTCAAATAACCGAGTAAGTGTTGGCGATATTGGAGCGGAACTACGAGTAAACCCCGAATTTGAGTAGATTGAAAAGCTGGAACTAATACTCTAAATGAAGGCTCTTTATATAAATCCGTAACGATCAAAATTGGGAATTGAGAATTGGGAATTGAGAATTGGGAATTGGGAATTGGGAATTGGGAAACCTCATTTATCTGTTTGAAACCTGCTGCTTTGAAGCCTGCTTCTGCCCACTGCTGCCATAAAGGATGCTCTTCAATCGGTATCTCTTTTTCCCATTTTGGTAGACTTGGCTGTTCGCCGCAAGTAAACAGCTCAAAGGAAGTAGGAAGGTCATCCTCTGAGAAATTTATCCCTTCAGGATTTATGGCTGTTGCCGATATATTTTTATCCTTAACCTTTTGATTTTTATTCTTAAAATAAACTCTACCCCCAGCACCTTGAAGATCTTTAACAGTAGCTTCTAAAGCAGCTTTCAATTGAATAGTGGGTTGACCATGCAAAAGAGTTGCAACTCGGTTAACTTTAGCTTCACGAAGTGCTTGTTCGCGAGTTTGTCCCAGAAGATTGGAATGAGAAATCGCGATTGAAATTTGATCGACTACTAACTGGACTAGCTGTAAATCTGTTTCTGAAATGCGATTCGATTCGCAGTGGTGAGAAACTAAAAGTCCCCAAAGTTCAGTTTTAGATTTTAAATTTTGAGTTCGCGATTGGGAAATTCCTAAATGGTCGGTTATTTCTTGCTCGCTTAGATCGCATAAAATCGGAACTACTACAGAGGATTGCACTCCCATTGCCCTCAGATAAGTCGCGTGGCAAGTGTCTACGGATCTATACCTGATCTCTTCACTTGTCAGTGATTCTCCTGTCTCCGCAGAATCCAGCGGACTCAAACCCATTAACCCGGAATTAACATCAACTATTGTACGCTGCCGTAGATTGACATACATCTCTCGCGCTTCTTGAGGAATATCATCGGCTGGAAAATTTAGGCCTTTAAGGGATGGAAGGCGATTATTATTAATAGACTCGGCAACTACTTCGCCGCTACCATCGGTATTAAACCGATAAATCATTACTCTATCTGTTCCCAAAAAACCGCGCACTTCCTGTGATGCACAGATTAATATCTCTGGTAACTCCAAAGATTGGCGAATGCGTTTGGTGATTCGGCGCAGTAAAACTTCTCTGTCTAGTCTCTGCTTTAATTCTTGTGTATTTTCTACCAGATTCATCTTTCTTCTCGCCTGGAGATTCCGGTTATAACTGTAATGATGGCAACGCTTGCGCTGGCGAGACATCTACAGCTAGGTCTTTAACTTTTGTCACTCAAGTAGATCGCTGAGGTAAAAATTCCTCGCCCTACGCAATTCAACTAACCTCTTTCAAACGCTCTACTATTTTGGATGTTAGATTAGCCGTGGGTAGTGGACAATTTAATACTGCCTGCGATGAGCTGCTAGCATTATGTTTGATCCCTGCACTGAAAAAGGCATTTTTTCAAGCTAACCCTTCATTTCTATCATCTTATAAATTTTGAGTGTTCTGGAAGTTTTATCAAAAAAAAATTAATTTTTATGAAAAATTAACAATTATTTACACAAATTTATAAAATGCTAATTTTCGTAAACGCTAAGACGGTGAGGAAGTTGTTAATTGTTGATATTATTAATTTTATTGTATTTTCATTCTGCGGTTCTAGCTCAACTCAATTTTTCTGGGTTGTGGCTTCTGCTAATAAGTTTAGGATTGGGGTAGTACACCGCGATCGCGGCGTTGGGAGATTTCTAAGCGAACGCTCATCAGTATTTTGCCCAAATGGTTTTGGCCAGTACGATCGCAGCCACAGCCCCAGTAGTAATCTGTGGGTGAATCCTCAACAATTAGGCGATCGCCTGTAGACAGCAGAATAGCTTGGATATCGCTGTGGGTGATAAACTTTGTTAAAACGGCCTCTCGCATAATTTCAGTTTTCACTTCTTCCCAGTCGGGGCGAAGTTGTCGGCTGGGTTCGCGCCCTAACTTGGCTGCTTGCTGGGGCGTTTCTGAGGCGTGAATCAGATAAATTAATTGTTCATCTACACTACCAACAAATTTTTGTGCTTGATAATAGTGTTCTACCGTCAACCAGTCTTGACCGTTTAAGTAAATGCTGTGGGGTGAAAAGTTAGAAAAGCAGCCATAGGGCTCTTCTACCTTATAAAAGTAAATTGTCATCAGCGTCGAACATAGGACTTTATATAGCAACCGCTTTCGGCGGTTAGGGGCTAGGGGCTAGGGACTAGGGACTAGGGGAAGAAAAGAAAGATGGGGAAGAAGGGAATAGAATCAGCGAGTTTGGTGGAATTCAGAACTTCTTAACTGCCAAGAAGGTTGCTATAATTTTGATTTTCTCAGGGTAGGTTGAGCTGATAAGTAGAAGGAAGAAGGAAGAAGGAAGAAGGATTTACTTAAATATTGAGTTGTAGGGGTGGGTTGAGCCGATAAATTTAGCGAGTTTAGAAAAAGTGTTTACAAAACCCGCCCTACAATAGTTTTGAGTTTTAAGTTGGCGGCCTAAAATGGCATCAGCCGTTTGATCGCACGGTTAGCGATATCGGCATAACGCAATTCTCCGCAGAGGATCTTACTCATAACTTGGGTAGCTACTGGCAGCTTAACACCGGCTTTATACGCAACTCCAGTAAACTGATAAAATGCGCCAGCTAAACGGTTAGCCCAAACCATATCAGTTCCCCATTCTTCGGAGATAACTTCAGTATATTTTTCCAAAGCATCGCCAGCACCGCTTAAAGCTTGGTCAATGGCGATCGCAGCTTTTACTCCGCTAAAAATTGAAGGGCGAATCCCTTCACCAGAGAGGGGATCTCCCACAACTGCGCTTTCTCCTGCTAGCAGTGCATTTTGAGAGTGCAGCTTGCGATCGCCATCCCACACAGACAAGGGATATTCATAAATCTGACTATTTTTAACATCTAGGCCGCACTGAGCTGCGTAATCAGCTAAAATATTTTTCAGATTTTTAGGAGCATCCCCTTTCAATGCCGCTATACTAACTGAGTAACCGCCAGCTTTCGGAAAGTTCCAAATATAACCTTTCTTAATTGTTCCAAAATCAAATTTGAGAGTATCGCCTGTTGTAGTAGATGCTGTTTCTAAAATTGCACTCAAATGGCGTTTCGGTTCTTTAAATCCCAACCATTTAGCCATCGGCCCGCTAACTCCATCCGCAGCAATTAAATAGCGACCTGTAACAGGTTCTCCATTAGTTTTAACTTGCCAAGCAGAGTTTTGAAACTCAATTCCCTTAACCTCAGTAGAAGGTCTAAATTCAGCACCAAGGCTCTGAGCTTGCTTAATTAAAAAGTCATCAAATTCATCGCGTCTTACCATCCACATTGACGTATCTATATCAACTTCAACTGGATCTTCATTCTTCCAGGTGTAGCGAATTTTATTGACTTTTAGCGAAATAGCGGGGGTAAAATCACAGTCAAACCACTGAGCGATCGCAGGAGAAATCCCCCCACCACAAGGTTTAAATCGCGGCCAAGATTCCTTTTCCAGCACTAAAACAGAACGTCCTCGCTTGGCCAAGTGATAGGCGGCTGTACTTCCTGCTGGGCCGGCACCTACAATAATGCAATCAAACATTTTGTTAGTTGTTAATTGTTAGTGGTTAGTTGTTGGTTGTTAACAGTTAACCGTTAACAGTTAACAGTTAACAGTTAACAGTTAACAACTAAACCGTCTTGATATCTTTTTCTTTGGCTGCAAGCACTTCCTCAATTTTGGCAATGTACTTGTCAGTCAATTTTTGCATTTTGTCTTGCAAATCACGCGCTTCATCTTTAGAGAGTTCGCTGCTCTTTTCCTGCTTGCGAATCGACTCTACAGCATCGCGGCGGATATTACGGATGGAAACTTTGCCTTCTTCAGAAAACTTAGCGGCAAGTTTTACCAATTCCAGACGGCGATCGGTGGTTAGCGGTGGAATATTCAAGCGAATAACGGAACCGTCATTACTAGGAGTAAGCCCCACATCTGACAGAGAAATTGCTTTCTCGATGAGGTTAATCGTTTTGCGGTCAAAGGGTTGAATATTAATCGTACTAGCATCCGGTGTACTGATGCTAGCAAGAGATTTAATCGGAGTTGGAGATCCATAATAATCTACCATCACGCGATCGAGGAGAGAGGCGTTGGCGCGTCCCGTCCTAATGGTATTAAAAGACCGTTGAGTGGACTCAACTGCCTTCTGCATATGATCTTCAGCTTCAGCTAACTTCACAAGAACCTCCCACAAGAGTTCCAATAGATTCTCCCATCACGGCGCGGTAGATATTTCCGCGTACCGATAGGTCAAATACAATAATAGGAATGTTATTTTCTTTGCAGAGCGCGATCGCGGTACTATCCATCACCCGTAAGTCGTGAGTCAAGACATGACCATAGGTGAGAGTTTTGTAGCGGCGTGCGTCTGGGTTGAGATGGGGATCTGCATCGTAGATACCATCAACTTTAGTGGCTTTAAAAATTACCTCCGCATCAATTTCAGCGGCTCGTAAAGCTGCTGTTGTATCGGTGGTAAAAAACGGATTGCCAGAACCCGCACCGAAAATAACCGCACGGTTTTTTTCTAGGTGACGGATGGCCCGACGGCGAATATAAGGTTCAGCTACTTCCTGCATGGCGATCGCAGTTTGCACTCTAGTTGGCACTCCCGCTTGTTCGAGGGCATCTTGTAAAGTAATGGCATTCATCACTGTTGCAATCATGCCCACATAATCTGCTGTTGCCCGATCCATACCTGCTGCCGCCGCCTTCACGCCGCGAAAAATATTACCGCCGCCGACGACGATTGCCACCTGAATGCCGTGAGACACGACTTCGGCTACTTCCTGAGCGATTTCCTGAACAACTATAGGATCTATGCCGTAGCCTAGAGTTCCCATTAAGGCTTCACCACTCACTTTTAGCAAAACCCGCCGATATACTATCCCCATGCCGTGACTTTTTTGTTAACTCAAATTCCCTCCACCATAAGATAGCAGTAGAGTGGCACTTTGAACATCAACGGAGTGGAGGAGCGGGGGGGGGGGGA
>NZ_CACA01000285.1:0-36005 GCF_000180455.1 Kamptonema sp. PCC 6506 | reverse complement strand
AATCACCAATTACCAATCAGCAATCACTAATTACCAATTACCAACAAAGGAGTCATAAGAACGTCATGCAAAAAAAATTAATAACCACTGCTGGAACAGCGTTTATGGTTTTAGGAATAGGTACTGCAACAGCAGATATAACTAAAGGAGGGTATCTTGTCTCCACCGGAGGCGATATATTAGTACAAATAATGCCATCCCTAGCTAAATTTACCAATGAGTTACACCTTTTTTATCCAGAGCGCCGATATCTTACTACTAACCGAGATCGTAGAGGAGCAATAAATTTAGGCACTTTTCCCCTGGGTAGCGAACTCACATTTGGGATATTTGTAAGAGATACAGGTAATATTTTTATGATGGGGCCCGGAGATCGCAACCCTGATGGAATTCCCCATGCTTCAGTACAAATTATCAGACCAGGAGTTGTAATTGTTGAATTTAAAGATGTTTGGGATGAACAGAATAAAGATTATGAGAATAGCATGATTACAATTGATAATTCAATTTTAGATGTTGCCAAACCCTTAGCTCAACCTGCTACTGCAAAAGATAATTTAGTTTTTGGCAATTTTAATGTTTCTAAGGTATCGAAGCGCAAACAGCAGCAAAAAGCAGTTTAATTCATACCTGCCCGTAGTTGCTTACAACCAATGGTATACAATTGATAAAAGTTCACTAATTTGGAGGAAAATATGCAGACAGTTTTTGTTAAACCACAAATCAAAGTTATTCAGCCAGAAGGTCGTATCAACGCATCAAATGCACCAGATTTTGAATATCAATTAACTGCCGCTATTCTCTCCCCAGCAAATAACTTTTTACTCGTCGATTTAGGAAAGGTCAATTTTTTAGACAGTGCTGGTTTAATGGCATTAGTTTCTGCTTTTAAACTGTCGCAGCACCTCAATCGCAGATTTGCTATTTGCTCTGTTTTACCTTCTGTTCTAATGATATTTGAGTTGACTCAACTTGACCGGGCTTTTGAGATTTTTGACAATTGTAATAGTTTTGAATTGGCGATCGGTGTGGCAATGGATTTTGTCACCAATGTAAATAATTTGAAGAGTTAAGAGTATAAATACTATAGCTTGTAAGGTGGGCGCTCGCCGCAATCATCTGTAGCTATAAGTTACAGATGGTTGCGGCGAGCGCCCACCCTACGTTTAATTATGTCCGACTACTTATCTGAGTTTTAATCGAATTGAGCTATTAACTGGGAATTAAAACCCTAGCGATCGCCACAAAATATAAAGATTTGTAACAAATCTAGCCACTTCGCGTAAAAATTGCCACAAAACCTTAACAGATAAATAGAGGCTAATAAAACATCTACGGCGAATACAGGAGACTTGATGCCATTCGATCCAGAACGAAACAGGTTACAAGACGAGGAACTGATGATGCTGGCAATAGAAGCTCAACGGCATCCACCTAAAAGTAGAGAGAGACGGATGGTTCTCACTAAGCTAGTTGAAAAGATTCTCAAATCTGGCCGACTTTGCCGTCCGCGTTCAGGTGAATTTCCAGAGATATATGAGGATATTTATGAAGAAGCAATCCAAAAACTCATGATTTACATTTGCGAAAAAATAGACCAATATAAACCTGAGAAGAGTCCAGTAATGAGATGGGTAAATTTTTATATGGAGAAGCGTTTTTTTAATGATGCAATTCGTGAAATCATCGGCCCATCTACTGTTAAGGTAGAATCAATACCCGATGAAAACAATCTTGAACAACCAGAAAAAATACCTCTGCTATCTGAACTGATCTTGGACTACATAGAAAATGACCCGGAACAGCTTTGTCAAAACCTGCGTCACAAAATGTATCCCCATCTCAATTTTCAATCCTTAGCAATACGAATACTAGCTAGAGAAAAATGGAGAGAAATCTCAGCCGATTTAGGGATACCAATATCAACTCTCAGCAGTTTCTACCAGCGCAGCATTAGAGAACTTTCTCCGCACATTAAGCTATATTTGAATAGGTGAAAAGGAACATGAAAATGTTAGAAAACAACAATACAACAGAGGAACTGAGTTTTACCGTGACTATCACATCTAAGTTTCGCAAACAAGCAGAACACTTCCGTCGCCAGCAAGCCAATGCAGAAAAAGGCGAACAAGTTTATCGCAATACTTTAGCAGTTTTAGCAGTAAATTATTACTGCCAGTGTATGCAAATTGAAACAGACTTACAAGTTGGCGATAGCTGGGATTCATTAATGCAAAGCCTGCTAAATACAGCCGATTTAACCATCAAAGATTTAGGCAAAGTAGAGTGTAGAGCCTTGCTATCAGACTCGGATATTGTAGAAGTACCTGCCGAGGTTTGGACAGACAGAATTGGTTACATCGCCGTGCAATTGTCTGACTCGATGCAAGAGGCAAAGTTAATAGGTTTTGTAGAAAAAGCAACAGCAGAAAAAATTCCTTTGAAACAATGGCAATCCCTTGAAGGTTTCCTGACAGTGGCGAGTACACCTCGTCCAATTGTAGCGCTATTGAGCAATTGGGTAAACGGCATTTTGGATGCTGGCTGGGAAATGGTAGAAACCATAGAATCCCTATTGTCGCTGCCGGAAACAGAACCTAGTTTTAACTTCCGAAGTGCCGCTCCTATAAAATTCAGAAAGCAGGACAATACAACAATGGGAGCTAAGTTGCTTCAATTGCAAAAGGCAGACGATCGGGTAGCAATATTTGTAGGGTTTGGGCCGGGAATTGAACCGGGAGTTGATTTCTTTGTAGAACTGTATGCCGTGAAACCACAAATTTACTTGCCGCAGGATTTACAATTAATAGTACTTGACGAACAAGGAAAGCCAGTGATGCAAACTGTCGCGACGAAAAACAGCAAAAATATGCAATTAGAGTTTAGTGGCTATCCAGATGAACAGTTTAGTGTTAAGGTAGCTTTGGGTGATGTCAGCATCTTAGAAAAGTTTCAGGTTTGAGGGTTAAAGTTCGATGAGCTGAAACTGAACTATCGCGATCGTCCTAAAATTAAACTGTCCTCAATATAGGCTAGGTATAGAGGCGAGTTATGGAGAAAGTAGTTGTCCTCAAGCTTGATGGCGATCTGGAAATAGGGGGGTTTCGAGCTTCCCTGGAAATCAAAGAAGGCGATCGCGTCTTGATAGAAATCACGCGCAGTTTGCCCCCTAATCCAGAATTAGCTGCCGAAATGCAGCGTCATTGGCAAGAATACCGTAATTTGGGGTTAGTTACCCGAATTAAACCCGGATCTATTAAACACAATTTTATTAACCCTAATAAACTCTCCACTCGCCTCAAAGAAATTAAAGAATCGGGTGAAAAACTTGGCAATCTCATAAATCAATGGCTGAAATCTGAACAGTTTCGCGACATTGACAGGGGACTGCGAGAAGAATTAAACCGAACTGAAAAAGTGCGGGTATTGGTTCGTACTGAAGACAATTATTTGCGAAAACTTCCCTGGCACTTATGGGATTTTATCGATCGCTACTCTTTTGCTGAAGTTGCTCTCAGTCCCATCGAGTATAAAAGCCCACAACTATTGCCAATAGCTGCTAAATCTAAAGTCAGAGTTTTAGCCATTCTCGGTTGTAGTGCAGGCATTGACATTGAGAAAGATAGGGAATTACTAAAAAGTTTGCCCAATGCAGAGGTAGTTTTTCTACTTGAGCCCAAACATAATCAAATTAATGATAAGTTGTGGGAGCAGCCTTGGGATATTATCTTTTTTGCAGGACACGGTGAGACAGATGAAGATACGGGTCGGATTCATATTAATGAAACTGATAGTTTGACTCTTAATGAAGTGTGGTATGGTCTCAAAAAAGCTGTGGTAAATGGTTTGCAGTTAGCAATTTTTAACTCTTGTGATGGATTGGGATTAGCGCAGCGATTGGATGATTTAGAAATTCCGCAAATGATTGTCATGCGGGAAATGGTTCCTGACTTTGTAGCTCAGAAATTCTTGAATGATTTTCTCACAAACTTTGCTAGTGGCCACTCTTTATACCAGGCTTTTAGGGAAGCGCGAGAAAAGTTACAAGGCTTAGAAACTGACTTTCCTTGTGCTAGTTGGCTGCCGATAATTTGTCAAAATCCTTCAGTAGAACCACCAACTTGGAATGACTTAATACCACAAAAGCGAGGATTTAACTTATTCCAAATTATAATTCAATGCAATTTTAAATTCAAGTGGGCAGTTTTGTTGCTGCTGACTGGGGGTTCTGTGGGATGGTTGTATGGGTTGCCAAAGTTGGCTATACTTGTTAATGATTTTGGGTTTGACCGTTACCAGAAAGGCGATTTAATTACAGCTCGAAAAGTATTGCACTTAGCGGAGATTTTGAATCCAGATAATCGAGTTGTACCCTATACTTTAGGATGGCTTTGCCAAGATATCCAAGATTTTGAATGCGCTCGTGAAAAATATCGGAGGTCAGCAAAATTAGGTTTTGCTGGTGCTTATAGCCAATTGGCTCGCTTGTTGATAGTGCATGACAAAAATTACAACGGTGCTGTTAACTTGATCTGGCAAGGTTTGGAACTAGCTAAAGATGATGCCACCAAGTATTCTTTGCTGAAAAATCTAGGTTGGGCGAGGCTAGAACAAGGACGGTATGAAGAGGCGTTAATACAACAGAATGCTGCGATTAAACTGGATAACAATCGGGCATCTGCTTATTGTTTGAAAGCGCAAGTTTTAGAAGGTATGAATGATACAAAAGGAGCCTTAAAAGAATGGCAAACTTGTTTAAAATTTGCAGATCCGAAGATTGCGGATGAAGATGTTTGGATTGGGAAAGCACGCGCACGATTGGATTTAAAATGATGTCAAAAGTCTTACGTAATGCCGCCTATAGGGTGGTATTACACCAGGATTGCAAGTCAAACTTGACAGCGTTCTAGATAAATTTTAGCTGCCTTATCTAGCGGATTAATTAATAAACACGCTTTAAAAAGTTGTGCGGATTTAGTAAAATTCCCATTCATATAGAGAAACAAAGCTTCCTCAAAAATTGACTTAGTAGCTAACTTAGCCTCTCGCATTTCCGGCTCATCGGCATCAAATACTTCATAAACAGCCACCATTTTTGACTTACCTTTAACTTGGACTCTATCAATAAATCGGATCGAATAATCCTCATAATTTTGCAAGCGCAAAAAAGTGTGATGGCTGATTAACAACGACACTCCATAATTTTTTGTTAATCCTTCCATCCGCGAAGCTAAATTCACCGAATCGCTAATTACCGTGCTGTTCATGCGGTTTTCTCCGCCGACAGTACCCAACATCAAAGAACCTGTATTAATTCCTACCCCAATTTGGAGCGATGGCCGGCCTGGCCGACCTCTAGTTTGATTGTATTCAGCCAGCTCTTTAAGCATAGCAATAGCAGCTTTCACAGCATCATCGGCTTCGCCGCTAAATAATGCCATAATTGCATCGCCAATATATTTATCAATAAATCCATTGTTAGCAGTAATTGCTGGCTCCATGCGCTTCAAATAGGCATTAATAAATTTAAAATTATCTTCAGGAGTCATGCTTTCACTCATAGTTGTAAAATCACGAATGTCTGAAAATAAAATCGACATTTCTAACTTTACTTGATCGCCTAATTTTGCGTCAATAATGCTTTCATATCCGAGCAATGCTAGAAATTCATGGGGTACGAAGCGACCATAGGCATCGGTGAGCTCTAGTTCAGCATCGAGAGATTTTTCTAAATCTTGATTGAGTTCAGATAATTCTTCTAGTAAGCTTTCTCTTTCCGCTTCCGCTTTTTTGCGTTCCGTAATGTCAGTAAAAGTTGCGATCGCATAAGCAATATTACCGAATTCATCATAAACAGGAGTTGCCCGACATTCTATCGGAATCATTTGACCATTAGCGGCGCGAATTTCCAAATTATCTACCATTTTTTGTTCCCCTTTCAAGGCCCGCACGATAGGTAATTTTTGATTGGGATATAGTTCATCTGTACCGGCTGCATAGATTTGATAAACTTTTGCTAGTTCCTTGGCTGTGGCGGAGGCCGCAACTTTTTTCCCCACTAATTCTTGGATTTTATTGTTAGTGTAATAGGTGTTGCCATCAGCATCAATTACTGCTACACCCACAGGTACAGCTTCTAAGAATTGAGCTAGTCTTTTTTCGCTTTCGCGGTGCAATCTGCGGCTGTGTTCAACTGCAATTGCCACAGCAGAACCAGTGACACCCAGTAGCGGGGGGATCGCAGGTATCCACCAACTTCCTAGAAATGCTACATAGCTGACAGTAACGAGACTGCTTCCTGTGCCTAAAATGGATGCCACTAGGAGCGTTCCTTTCGCTAAAGTATTGTTTCTAAAACGCTTTGATTCTAGCAGCCGCCAACTCCAACCAGCACTCGCTGAAGACCAAATTAAAACCCAGAAAACTTCTAGTAAATGCGGCCAAACTTTAATTAAAGGTCGTCCTTCTATGGCGGCGCTCAAAATTTGGCTGATTATATTTGCATGAATGACTACTCCGGGAGTCCGCTTGGGGCTACCGCCGGAAGTTTTGCTGTAAGGAGTTAAGAGTAAATCGTTGAGGCTGGGTGCAGTTGCACCAATTAAAACAATGCGATCGCGCATTAAATTAGGGGGAATTTTTCCCTCTAAAACCTGCGTCATCGAGATTGTGGGAAAACTTTCCTGGGGCCCGCGAAAGTTGAGAAAAATTTGGTAGCCGCCAGAATTAGCTCTGACATAGCCGCCATCATTACCTGTAAAAGGTATGAATATTGCTTTGCCTAATCCTAAGTGCATTTTAGTAGCATCAATCATCTCTAGAGAAATGCCTTCTTTCTCTAAATACATTAAGGCTAGTTTTGTACCTAAACCTAATTTGGTTTGGCCATCTTCGGTGCTGACAGAGAGTAAAGCTCGCCGTACTTTACCGTCGGTATCTAATACTAAATCGGCGATACCTACTCGATCTAATTCGCTCAATGCTGGCGGTGGCGGAACTGCATCGCCAACAACCTTTTCTACACCAATAAAATTTGGGGTGGTTTTAAATACTTGTACTAATTCTTGGTGGCCAGGCTGTACTGGTAAGTTGCGGTAAAAATCTAAGCCAATAGCTCTAGGTTGCTGGGTTTTGATATTGTTAATTAATTTAGCTAGGACGGCATCAGATATGGGCCATTTGCCAATGCGAGTGATATCTGATTCGTCAACCGTGACAATAACTATACGCTGGTCAACAGTTTCTAGGGGACGCAAGCGAAAATATTGATCGAGGGTAACTAATTCGATTAGCTGCAAGAGTCCCGCATATTTGGCAGCCATGACTAAGAATGCCACGCTGGGAGCCGCAATCAGAACTGAACGCCATTTCCAAATTCGCTTTTTGAGCTGTGGCCACATCTGCTATTAGCATCCAGATTTGATAGGAGAATCTGGGTTGCTAGCATGATTTTAGTTGAGCAACCACAATTTGGGGAAATAAAGGGGGGGAGTTTTGAGTTTGCTTCGTTCCTTGCGATACTTCGCGTTGCATAAGTTTTGAGTTTTGAGCTTGAGTCAATTTCATGAGGCCAAGGCGCGATGGGTTGCTAGGTAGGAAGTCGTCCCCCCAAACTCTTCTTTACTATCTTCCGCATTAGCCTTCCGCCTTCTGCCTTTTTTTTATTACAGGAGTGGCTTAGTGGCGATCGCATCTAGCCCGACTGATGTTAACAATTGTGTCCAAGTCGCCTCTATGGAGGAATCGTTGGGTTCTAATCGCCTCAGTTCGGCTACTGTAGCTAGAGTATCGTACCAAATGCCACCATTGCCATACAAAGCAGCACGCTCTAAAGGTGTGGCTTTTTCTAGCTGGCTGGTTAAGGTGGGATTAAGCTGCGATCGCATAATTGTCCCTTCTACCGCCGGGCTATCGGGTCTGAGTGCATTACCGCACATAATCACAAAAGACCACTTATAATTTTTGCCCGTTTCTAAGGCCGGTGCGCTATCCGGGAGGCTGACGCTGACAATTCCCGCTTTGCCACTAATCGGTATAGTCGTTTGGTAGTGGCTGTTTTTGTTCTCACCTTCCAGACTAAAAAATACCTTTCGTGCTGAAGTTTCAGGGACGTAAACAAAGAAAGTTGGACGTTCCGCCACCGTTAACGCTTGATAATTCGCCGGCGTTAAAGGTGTAGCCAAGGGGCCACCATTGGCGGTGTCTTGAACGCACTGGGCGCTGCTGCGGGAGGCTCCCCCTGCGGAGTTGTCAGGTTTCCCTGCACCGGGAGGGCTGAAGGTGACGCTGACTTTGGAAGCCTGGGGCCGAGTTTGAGCTTGTACTTGGACTGGCAAGGTGTTAGCGAACAAGACCTCTACGCAGAGCGCGATCGCAAACAGCTTCAGATGTTTCAAAGATTTGTGCTTAATCATGATGAGGAAATGTTGTTTATTTGACAGAACTTACCAACTAATTCACGTAATCCCTCCCTCTGGGCGGTGACTTTACCGCTCAGAAGGCGGCGCTACACATAGATTTATGTAAGTCCTATTTGAGGTGTTCCAAGTCGAGAGGTCGCACCCTAGTATATTCATAATAAAGCCTCACTCCTAGTATATTTATAAAGCTTTTGTAAATCAACCCTAAGATATATTTTATTACAAAGTGACATAGAAACCCTGCAACTGTCTCCCAGGGGCTAGGGGCTAGGGGCTAGGGGCTAGGGGCTAGGGAGAAGAGGAAGAGAGGGGGAGATGGGGAAGATAGGGGAGATGGGGGAGATGGATAATTACCAATTACCAATTACCAATTAGCCAATTAGCCATTAGCCAATTGACTCTCTTTCCCTCTTCCCCTTCTTCCCTAGCCCCTAGCCCCTAGTCCCTAGCCCCTTCTTTGTTAAGTTCACCTCAACAAAGGCGTTTAGGGGGTAGCTACCAATCGATTCAAACACAAACCTCTACTCAATAATCTAGGTTTCTCTAGATATTTTAGCTATTGCAATTAGCCCTTTAACCAAAGCGCCCGCTTACATACTCTAGCGTCGCCTCTTCCTTGGGACTTTGGAAAATAACTTCAGTCTTATCGCACTCGACGAGATAGCCAAAACGCTTGCCATCATCGGAGAGTTTAGCATTAAAAAATGCAGTCAGATCGGAAACTCTGGAAGCTTGCTGCATATTGTGGGTAACAATCACAATCGTGTACTGTTCTTTAAGTTCTCGCATCAACTCTTCAATTTTGAGAGTTGAAATCGGGTCAAGAGAAGCACAGGGTTCATCCATTAACACTACATCAGGATTAATCGAGATCGCACGCGCGATACAAAGGCGTTGCTGCTGACCCCCAGACAGGGAAAAACCGCTTTGTTTAAGCTTATCTTTGACTTCATCCCACAAATAAGCTTGACGTAGCGATCGCTCCACCAGCTCATCCATATCTCCCTTATAATTATTTACCCTCGCCCCATAAGCGATATTATCGTAAATTGACTTCGGGAAAGGGTTAGGCTTCTGGAAAACCATACCAATTTTACGGCGCACTTCTACGGGATCTATATCGGTATCGTAGAGATTTTGGTTGTGGTAATAAATTTGTCCTTTTAGGCGAAAACCGTATACCAAATCGTTGAGGCGGTTAAAACATCGCAGAATCGTACTTTTCCCGCAACCCGAAGGCCCAATGAAAGCAGTAATTTCATTTTTAGCAATACTAAGAGATACATCTTTAACGGCTAAAAAACTACCGTAGTAGATATTGATATTGTCAGTTTGTAAAACAATTTCAGGTTCTTTTTCTAAGTGCATAAAAGCATTCTCCAATCAATTTTTACTCAATAGATAGCGATCGAAATTAAGTTTTAACCTAGATACGATCTGAATTGCACACCCATTATTCAGAGATGCCTAATAGACTTTCTGACGAGTTGCCAAACGAGATAGCACACTTGTCAGCAAAACTAAAAACACCAAAATCAAAGAAGCGGCCCAAGCCAACTCCTGCTGTCCTTTAAAAGGAACTGTTGCAAAGTTGTAAACCAAAACAGAAAGAGATGGAGTTGGTTCCAATAACCCCTTCGGCCAAAAAGGCGAATTAAGCGCAGTAAAAATTAAAGGCGCAGTTTCCCCAGCAGCACGAGCAATCGCTAGCGTTACCCCTGTTAAAATAGCCGGAATTGCCGCCGGCAGCACTACTCTTAACACAGTTTGGTAATTAGAAGCACCCACACCAACGGAGGCCCATCTAATATCTTGAGGCACAATTTGCAAAGCTTCATCAGTTGTCCGTACTATAGTTGGCAACATCAGCACTGCTAGGGCCACACCTCCGGCAAGTGCCGAGAAATTACCTAGAGTTACTACCAGCAACCCGTAAGCAAATAAGCCAGCAATAATTGAAGGAACGCCACTAAGAACGTTAGTCGCAAAACGAATCCAACGGGCCCACTGACCTTTACTAAACTCAGATAGATAAACTGCGGCTAAAACACCAAAAGGAACGGCAATTAAAGTCCCAATTCCTACAGTCATCAAAGTTCCGAGAATGGCATTTGCTATGCCGCCTCCAGACAATCCGGGAGCTGGAGGTAGTTTAGTAAGCAAGTCCAAATTTAGGCGATTTACACCTTTGGCTGCGACGTATAACAGCACTGCAAATAAAGGCAAAATCGCAATTATTAGACAAGTTCCTGCCAGGATAGTCATGCCAATATTGAAAATCGATCGCGGACTGCTTTGAGACCTTTTTAAACTAAAGGAACCGGAGCCAAAAGAGTTGGGATCTTCAACGCTACTAGACATAAAGTAAGAATCTAAAGGATCTGCCAGACTTCTAGTTGTACTTCGCTCTGACGCGAGAGACAATCAACTCAGCAAGGATATTAACTATCAGCGTTAAAGCAAATAGAATTAACCCTGCGTACATTAAAGCTGCTACTTGCAAGCCAGAGGCTTCAGCAAATTGATTCGCTAGCAAAGAGGCAATAGTATTACCAGGAGCTAGGAGAGAAAGGCTTAACTGATTGGAATTTCCAATTAACAGCGTAGCAGCCATTGTTTCTCCCATCGCGCGACCGAGCCCTAGCATAATTCCGCCGACAATTCCAGAGAAAGCAGCGGGTACTAACACTCTAAAAATGGTAGTCCACCGGCTGGCTCCCAAACCCAGAGATGCCTGACGCAATTCAGGAGGAAGGCTAGCTAGAGAATCGCGAGAAATTGCTGTAATAATTGGCAAAGTCATAATTGCCAAAACTATTCCCGCAGGTAGCATTCCAGGGCCAACTGGAGGAGTGCTAAAAAATGGTAGCCAGCCGAAACTGCCATTTAGGAATTGTCCTACAGGCTTAATCAGAGGAATTAAAACATAAATCCCCCACAAGCCGTAGACGACGCTGGGGATAGCGGCTAAAAGCTCTACCAAAAAAACCAGCGTTGTGCGTATTGGGAGGGGCAGAAAATCCTCGCTTAGGAAAATAGCAGTTCCTACACCTAATGGTACTGCTAAAAATAGCGCGATCGCAGAGCTGACGATCGTTCCGTAAATCATGGGTAGCGCCCCATACTCATCTTTAACGGGGTTCCAGCTACTGGAAAACAGAAATCCTAAGCCGTATTTCCCGATCGCGGGTAAAGCTCTAATCGCAACTGTGATGGCGATGATTAGCAAGATGACGGCAATTCCCATTCCCAAGATGCGGGTTAGCCAGATAAAGGCGTTATCCAGTGATTTTTCTGCCTGAGAGCGAGAGCGATCGCCTATACCGCCGTTGTTAGCTTGTTGAATCATAAAAGCAGAAAGATGATTTTTTAGACTTAATTTGCTAATTGCTAATTGCTAATTGCTAATTGCTAATTGCTAATTGCTAATTGCAAGAATGTTAGGAATTGAACCCCTGATGCAACCTACTAATTGTGTCATTAGTCATTAGCCATTAGCAATTAGCCATTAGCCATTACCTATTTGACTTCGATCTTGTAATCGGCACTAATTCCGTCAGCGGCGGCTGCTACTTTCTCTCTAACATTTTGGGGGAGAGGAACATAGCCTAATTCCGCACTTACTTTTTGACCTTCATTTAAGCCGTATTCGATCATGGCTTCTATGGATTTCGCTTTGTTAGGATCGGTAATTTTCTTAGGAATTAGCATCCAAGTGTAGCTAACAATAGGATAGGAGTCAGCCCCTTCTGGATCGGGAATAAACGCCCGCAGATTCTCAGGTAGTGTCACTGCTGACAGGGTTTTTGCTCCTGCTTCGTCGTTGTAAACAATAAAGTTGCCTGCTTTATTTTGCAAGGCAGCAAACTTAACATTGTTACTCTTGGCATAGCCGTATTCAATGTAGCCGATCGCGCCAACGGTTTGTTGAATAGAAGCAGTGACACCTTCATTGCCCTTGCCACCAACATTACCAGCAGAAGGCCACTCTACTGTCTTGCCTTCCCCTACTTTTTCTTTCCATTCTGGACTAATGGCGCTGAGGTGTTTTGTGAATACGTCTGTCGTACCGCTGCCGTCAGAACGGTGTACAACTGTGATATTTTGGTCTGGGAGCTTAGCACCAGGGTTAGCGGCGGCAATTTTGGGGTCGTTCCATTTGGTAATCTTACCCAAAAAGATATCTACATAAACATCTCTAGGCAATTTCAGTTCGGCTACGTCTGGCAGGTTGTAAGCAATTACGATACTGCCTGCTGACATCGGCAGCAAGAGTACGCCTTTATCTGCTGGTACTTTGGCGATTTCTTCATCCTTCATCGCGGTGTCGCTAGCTCCAAAGTCTACAGTACCTTTGGTAAACTGCTCTACGCCTGCGCCACTACCCACTGACTGATAGTTGATCTGTAATTTGGGATTAGCGGTGTTGAAATCTTGGAACCAGCGCTGGTAAAGCGGTGCGGGAAATGACGCGCCAGCACCCGTTAAACTTACGTCGCTAGCGAGAGCGAGTTTGGTGTTAGCAGCGTTGGTAGAAGCAGCAACGGGAGCAGCAGTCGGAGAGGTGCTGTCAGTTGTAGCAGTATTGGTGCTGGTGCCGCAAGCAGCTAGGCCTACTGTCAAAGCTAAAGCGGAAATTGATGCACCCAAACGGTTGGGATTGATGAGATTGATGCGAAAAAGCATGATTATAAAAGCTTGAGCCTTTGTAAAGGATATCCCATAAGAGGATATCGCCTAGAAGTAAAGAGAAGGTTAAGAAACGGTGATTTTTAGAAAGTATTTTAAAGTATTTATCTATCTGTGATTTGATAACCGAGAGGTGTATAAATACATCATATCACTAATTTACGTAAAATAAGTGTATTTAATGGGGAATGCGGTGCAGACACCGGAAAGTCTAGGTTTTTGAGGTGGTGAAGATCCTATTTGCGGGGGTTCTGAAGTTGTTATTCAGATTATGTTAACAAAGTCAAGCTTCGTCTAGAATTATTATTTATCGAACAAATTTGGGTTGGTTTTAATCAGGAACAAGAGCGGGAGAAGCACTACGATCGAGTTGTTCTAATTTAGCGATCGCTAAAAATTTGACTCAAATAAATCCTAGATAGGGGAAATTGGTGAGCGATCGCATTCAACCAAATCTCCACAACTTACGCTCTAGGTAAGGCCCCCATCTAGCGATCGAATCACCGCGCTTGGAAAGCGGCGTTATGTAAGTAATACATAACTCCTATATTTGACTAGATTTTTCTGAACTATGCTAATCTGTCAATACCTCACCACCCTGGGCCAACCCCTAGAGCGAGACAGCGCCATGTTAAAATCCCTGGGATGAGCTGGCGGCTAAGCACCAATTCGGGGAACGATCGGCGATAAGTTGTGAGTTGTAAATCATGAATTTAACTCAAAACTCAAAACTCAAAACTCAAAACTTGTAATGCCTGCTCCCATTGAATTACTCTGGGCCGTTGTCGGTTTGCTCCTTACTATTGGCGGCACTTTTTTAGAAGCCTTCGTCGCCAATCCCGCCTTAATTTGGGAGCATGGACTAGAGCCGCGATCGCTTGGAGTTACCTATCAGATTGGAGCCGTCTTACTGGTGGGTTGTCTGGGAGGTAAAACCGCTGCTGCCCTTTCTCAAATCGCCTATTTAGCGTTAGGCTTAACCTTATTGCCAGTCTTTTCTCAAGGCGGCGGTTTTGGTTATCTCCAAGAGCCAACTTTTGGTTATTTGCTAGGTTTTATCCCTGGTGCATGGCTATGCGGTAGGTTTGCGTTTAAAATGCCACCACGATTAGAATCTCTTGCTTTTAGTTGTTTGTGCGGTTTATTAAGCGTTCATGCTATAGGTTTAAGTTATCTGGTTGCGGCGCACTTCCTGCAATTGACAACTATAAAAACCTTGCCGCTAATGCCAGCGATTCTGAAATACTCGGTTTATCCTCTGCCCGGCCAATTAGCATTAGTTTGTGCTGTTACAGTGTTAGCATTTTTTCTAAGATGCGTCATGTTTTATTGATTTAACTAACTATTTCATGCCTTTTAAGAAAAATCCCCTGTTCTGGGTTGCTGCTCCGATTAGCCTAATTTTAGATCACCTGAGTAAGTTTTGGGTCGTGCAAACTTTCGAGCTGAAAGTCCCCCCTGAAACACTGCCTTTGTGGCCGGGAGTATTTCATTTTACTTACGTTACTAATACTGGCGCTGCTTTTAGTTTATTTAGCAACGGTGGTGTAAATTGGTTACGCTGGCTTTCTTTAGCAGTGAGTATAGGTTTAATGGTATTAGCTTGGTTTGGGCCGAGGCTAAATCGCTGGGAACAGGTTGGCTACGGGTTGATTTTAGGGGGAGCGCTTGGCAATGGGATCGATCGCTTTATCTCAGGTGCAGTGGTGGATTTTCTGGATTTTCGGCTGATTCGGTTCCCGGTATTCAATTTGGCGGATGTATTTATCAATGCAGGGATTATTTGCTTGCTGATTGCAATTTTCAGAAATTCGCCGCCGCCAAGAAACAATTCTCAACAGGAGTCGGAATGAAACTGGAAGCAAAGAAAGCAGGGATAACTGAGCGAAAACTATTTTGATGCGATCGCATTGGGTATAGACTTGCCGAAAAAGAATCTTGGTGTATCCTAAATCAATTGTCCTCAGTCCTCAGTCCGCTTTTAAGAGTCAGGATTTAAGGATAGGGTAGAAAAAACTTGGGTTTGAGATTGCTTGGTTTCACTCGCAATGACAGAAAATGGTAGAGAGTGCGTAAGTCCTGACTTAGCCTCTCAGGAATGCTCTCCAGCCTTCTTGGAGTTGTGAGTAGAATAAGCGATAGCTGATATGCTCAAAGCTGATAGCTAAATTCATGACACCACCCCAGCCGCCTCGGAAACCTCAAACCATCTTGGGTGCGATTACCCAAGTAGTCCAGACGATCGCCAATGTTAATTTTAAGCAGTTGGCGCTTAAACCTAATGCTAAAGTACCTGAGCTCTGGGTTCAGGATGCGGGCGCACCCGATCCGGAAAAATTTCCGTTATTAGGCGATCGCTACTTATTGGGCAGATCTTCCAAATCCTGCGATATTGTGATTCGCAATCCCGTAGTCAGTCAGGTTCACCTCTCTTTGTCGCGGGACTCTGTGAAGCGATCGCCCTTCGTGCTCCGAGATGAAGACTCCACCAATGGTATCTATCGCGGTAAACGCCGAATTAAAAGCATTTCCCTCCGTCACGGCGATATCTTCACCTTGGGGCCGCCAGAATTAGCCGCCGCCGTGACAATTCAGTACGTAAACCCGCCTGCGTGGTACGTCAAAGCTTTCCGCTACGGTTTTTATGGCTTTACGGGACTAACTGCGATCGCGGCGACATTGGTAGGTATCGAGTGGACAAAATTCAATGTTAGACCAATGCCAAGGACTGTCACCGGGCCTGTAATCGTCTACGCCCGCGATGGACAAACACCCCTGCGGCCGCCGAATAACAGCGCTCACTTAGAATTAAAGCGATTACGAGACTTTTCGCCTTATTTGCCAAAAGCAGTAATTGCCTCTGAAGATTCGCGCTATTACTGGCATTTGGGTGTCGATCCGTTAGGGATTTTACGAGCTGTATTGACAAATGTCCGGGGTGGTACGATTCGCGAAGGTGCGAGTACGATCACGCAGCAATTAGCTAGGAGTTTATTTCGAGATTATGTAGGCACTCAAGATTCCGCCGGCCGCAAATTACGGGAAGCCGTAGTCGCACTGAAAATGGAGACATTTTACAGTAAAAATGAGCTGCTAAAGACTTATTTAAACCGCGTGTTTTTGGGTATTGACCTTTACGGGTTTGAGGATGCGGCTCGATTTTATTTTGGTAAGTCGGCGAAGGACTTAAGCTTGTCAGAGGCGGCGACGCTGGTGGGGATTTTGCCTGCGCCGAATAGTTTTAATCCGATTCAGAATTATCAATTGGCGGTGGAGTATCGCGATCGCGTGTTGGAAAGGATGCGGGCAATGGGAATGATTTCCCAGGATGAAGCGGATCGGGCGAGGCGATCGCGCATTGAAATTAACCCGAAGGCGCGAGAATTTCTCCAAAGTACGATCGCGCCTTATTTCTACAGTTATATTTTTAGCGAATTGGAGTTTTTATTAGGGGAACAGTTAGCCAGAGAAGGCAATTTTATTGTCGAAACAGGTTTAAATCCCACCATCCAAAAAGCTGCTGAAAATTCCCTCCGAGATAGCGTGAATAATTCAGGAGCCGCAGCGGGATTTTCTCAAGGTGCAGTCGTTACTCTTAACTCTAGCACAGGGGAAATTTTAGCCTTGGCTGGCGGCGTAGATTATTTACAAAGTCAATTTAATCGAGCTACGCAAGCCCTAAGACAACCAGGATCGACGTTTAAAATCTTTACTTATACGGCGGCAATTGAACAAGGAATATCCCCTAGCAAGGTTTATTCTTGTGCGCCACTAAGTTGGGGAGGTCAAACTTTTAATGGTTGCGAACGCAGTGGTGGCAGTACCGATATGTATCGGGGTTTAGCCCAGTCTGAAAATGCGATCGCTTTAAGGGTTGCTCAGGATGTAGGTTTAGATAATGTAGTGCAAATGGCTAGGCGTTTGGGTATTAAGTCTAAACTCAATTCTGTACCGGGCTTAGTATTAGGACAAAGTGAAGTAAATGTATTAGAAATGACTGGTGCTTTTGGGGTTTTAGCTAATCGCGGCATCGCCAATCGTCCCCATGCCATTAAGCGAATTATTGATAGTAGCGATTGTAAAGAGCAGGATAATGTTGATAGTTGTCGCGTGATTTATGAATATCAAAACGATCCGGCGCGTAATCAGGAAGTGCTATCGGCTCAAGTCGCCGATACGATGACTGGATTATTACAAGGTGCGGTGGAAGGAGGGACGGGAAGAAGTGCTTTTTTAGGATTAGGAGAGGCGGGAAAGACTGGAACTACTAATGATAATGTTGATTTATGGTTTATTGGTTATATTCCCAGTCAAGAATTAGTGACAGGAGTTTGGTTAGGTAATGATGATAATACTCCCACTGCTGGAGGTAGCGCTAATGCGGCACAATTGTGGGGAGATTATATGGAGAAAGTTGTGAGGTAAAATACAGGTTGAGACGCGATGGCAGCGAAACCCAACACATTACTAAGAAGTAAAATGTACGTTAGGTGAAGCACTAGCGTTACCAGCGTTACCCAACCCTCGCTAAAATATATTCATAGTTTTTATGGAGGTATGCTAAACTTTTGAATAGGCGAGATTTAAAGAACCTAGCACTAACTCGGCTTAAAGAAGTAGAAGTGCTGCTCAACAATCGTCAATACTCTGGCGCTTACTATCTCAGCGGTTATGTCATTGAATGTACCCTAAAGGCTTGCATTGCCAAACAAACTCATAAATTTGATTTTCCCGACAAGAAAAATGTTATTGATAGTTACACCCACGATTTAGAAAAGCTCGTTAAAGTTGCTAAACTTGATACACAATTAAAGTCTGCCCTAAACGATCCAAATTTTTCATCTCGATGGTTAGAGGTCAAAGATTGGTCAGAAGAAAGCCGTTACCAAAAACATAACCGACAAAAAGCCCTCGATATTTACTCAGCAATTACTGACCCCAATCACGGAGTTTTACAATGGGTACAGCAACATTGGTAAGTCAAGAGATAGAAGAAGGTCAAAGACTAATAGACGCTCTCAATGCAGCAGATCTATCAGTTGATTCTGCTCTCTGGATATACGCGCTAGAACCGGAAACATGGCGGCTGATGCTCACCTCACCTCTGCACGATCGCAAAGGCTCTCTGAAAACTTACGAGGAAATTCTGTCAGTCTTTCGCCAAGTTAAACCAGACTTAAAAATCGACTGGACAGGGATTGTAGCAGTAAGTCCAAAGGATGAATTAATTAAAGGCTTACGTCAATTACAACAACAGTCGAATTTAAACTTATCAGGGAAACGATTAACTAATAATATGGTTAATGGGAGGTGGATTGAAGATGCTTACATTTATCAAATCAAGTAAGTTTACTATAAACCTCTTGCAAAAGCTCATCAACCTCATTAGTCCGCGTAGGCGGACTTTGTTTGTGTAGTCGCGATTTTAATCGCCTGGACATTTTTGCTACATATCACCAATACCACTATACTCCCGCACGCCGCCGCAAAACCTCTAAAAGAGTATTAAATTGAGCGGGTAAAGGTGCGATCGCTTCTATCAATTCACCCGAAACTGGATGCTGTAACTTTAATCGCCATGCGTGTAGTGCTTGTCCTGTCAAATTTACACCAATATCATGATTTGAACTGTAAACTGGATCGCCAACAATAGGATGCCCTATTTGGGCCGCGTGTACGCGAATTTGATGAGTACGACCAGTTTCTAACTGGAAGTGTATCAACGTATAATTACCCAATCTTTCTTGAATTTGCCAGTGAGTAACAGCAGAACGACCGCCTTTTTCTATAGTGACTACAGCCATTTTTTTGCGGTCTACAGAATGTCGTCCAATGGGTAAATCTATTGTACCATTTTCGGTTTTTAGTGTGCCATAAACAACACCTAAATATTCGCGTCTGGCAGTTTTAGCCTTTAATTGAGCTTGTAAATGTTGGTGAGCAAAATCAGTTTTTGCAACTACAATCGCCCCACTGGTATCTTTATCTAATCTATGCACAATTCCCGGCCGTAAAACTCCCCCAATTTCTGCTAAGGGACAATGAGCCAAAAGCGCATTTACTAAGGTTCCCCCTGGATGTCCAGCGGCGGGATGAACGACTAAACCAGCAGGTTTGTTAATGATAATTAGGGATTCGTCTTCGTAGAGAATATCTAGAGGAATAGCTTCTGGCTTCAAATCTAAGGGTTCAGCGTCAGGAATAGCGATGTGAATGCGATCGCCATTTTTTACATTTTCTTTTTTGGATTTACAGATGAGATCGTTGACTGTAACATTGCCTTGTAGTATCAGGTTTTGGATGCGCGATCGCGATAAATCTGGTAACTCATTGGAAAGCCAAAGGTCTAAACGCTGGCTAAGTTTTGATTCTGTAGGCTTTCCAATATCTTCAACTTGGATAAAAATTGACGATTCACTTTTCATATTCAATCCAATAACAACTAACAAGTAAAAACCAACAAAATCATTTATTTTCAATCATAACCTGCCAAGTTTCCAAAGTAGTACCTATTATTCTATCAAGATTTGTCAAAGCATTTAGATAGTTAATTCTAGCATTAAGTTCCGCATTTCTAGCATCTATTAAAGCATTCTGAAAAGTCACAATATCAATACTCCGAGAACTACCCACCCCCAATCTTCTTTTATCTTGCTCTATTTCTAATTGCCGCTCCGCTAACTCCCTTGACCTCTGTGCTAGTTCCACTTGTCTCAGATTCAAATTTACATCTCTAATTGCATTTCTTACATCTACTTCTAGCTTTTGATTTCGCTCCTTTAAATCATTTTCAGCTTTCAATAGGTTAACACGACTGCGCTGAAACTCTTGCTCTATTCTCCTATTTCCAAATTCATGAGTCAAAACCAAACCCGCCCTCACATCAGAGTTGCTGTCTGAAAAATTACTAGCATTATTATTATAACTTGCATTCACGCCCAAATTCCATTTTCGATTATTTTCCGCTACCAATAAACTATATTTAGCGATCTCCCGGTTAAGTTGTGCCCGTAAATAATCAGGACTATTTGACAGAGCTAATTTTATAATATTATTAAAATCTAGAGGCTTTTCTTCCTGGGGAGCAACTTCTAATGCAATAATATTCAGATTGCGATCTAAGTCTAGAATTTGGAGCAGTGCTAATCTTGCTCTCTTCAATTGCTCTTCACTAGCTAATACAGCTTTTTCACTTGTAAAGATTTCAACTTTTGCTAGTCTTCCTGCCTCAATTAAAGCTTGATTAATCTCTAATTGCTGACGAGCAATTTGCAGAGAACTTTGCGAAATTTTAACTTGTTCTTGAGCTTTAATTAGCTCTCTATAGGATAAGATTGCCAAGGTAATTGTATCAATTAGCGTCGATCTTAAAGTTAAAATATTGATTTTTTCACTAAGGCGAGCAATCTCAATAGGTGCTCTATTAACAGCAACTCCTGCTCCTCTTAAAAGAGGTTGATTGAAACTTAGTTGTAAATTTTGGCTCAAGGAGCCATCGCTATTAATGCTAAAACCATTCGCATCTTGCCTTTGTCTTTGAGCCGCCCATGAAAAGCCGATCTCTCCTCCACTAGGAATTTTAACAGAAACCTTTGCTGATAAATCAACTTCGCCAGTAGCAGCACTTTCGCCACTTCTCAAACGAAGTGCTGACACTGATACTTGCGGTGTAAAAATAGGTACAAATTGACCTTCTGCTACGGCTAAATCTTGTTTTTGTGCTATACGTTCTAGGTATTGATTTTTGATGTCTCTATTGTTTTCTAAACCTAAAAATACCACTTCCGATAGTGTCAGCTCAACTCCTGGTTCATCTTCTATTGATTGCTGTTGAATAGTTGGTCTTGGGCTGTTTTCAGGTGTTGGCTCTGCTGTTTTTTCTGGACTTGGTATGACTTCAGAAATTACTATTGATTCGGGTTGAACTGGAGAGTTTTGAGTGATAGTAGAAGTTGTTAAGACTTGGGAATCTGGACTTGGGGATTGGGAATTAGGAATTGATGGCTGTTTGATTTTACTTGTGGGATTTTCGCCTTGAGATTGAGCGATCGCTGTTCCCTGATTTACCGTTACCCTTTCTCTCTGATTTTGGGGTTTGATTATTGTCTGATTTGGCGGTATATTTTGGATAGATGGAGAAGATTTTGTCGTGGGAAGTGGCAAGAATTTAGGCACGCTCCCAGATTTAGAGCTAACATCACTTTTAACTGTTGAACTAGACTTAAAAGCAACAGCAAGTATCCCCAATACCCCACAAGTTACAAGCATAATTAGACTCAAACGAAATATCCAAGGAATCTCGTAGCGAGGAGGGGAATCGTTCTTTTGGAGATCATCTTTGTCCTGCTGCTCAGTCATGCTAAATCAAGTGAAGAAAGAAGGAAGGTAAAAGATAAAAGGTATAATGCTTATAATTGAGCTTTGCGATCGTCTGTATCAGGACTTACTCAAAGAAACCGGGTTTCTTAGAAAAATCAAAGGTTATCAACGAGGTTTCCAGGAAGAAACCCGGTTTCTAGCCTCGACGTGCCTAAGTCCTGTGTATTTTATGTTTAATTAGCTGCAATTACTCGATCGAGCAAGTAATTTTATGGTGATTTTATGCAGATAGCTACCCTTGACGTAGTGCTTTCACAGGATCGAGTTGACTAGCTCGTAGAGCTGGGAGAAATCCAGCTCCTACACCCACTGCTAATGCAGATCCTAAAGCCAAAGCTGCTGTATTGCTATCAAATTTATAAGGTAACTTAAAAACATCAGCAACAACGGTTGTCAACCCATGTACCATTACAATAGCAGCAATTCCCCCAACTAAGCTGAGAATAACTGCTTCTAAAATAAACTGTAACATTATATCATGTTGAGTAGCACCAATTGCCCGCCTCAAACCAATTTCTGGGGTACGTTCTGTCACAGCGGCGATGGTAATATTAGCAATGCCAACTCCTCCCACCAGCAGCGAAATTACCCCCACTGCCAACAATCCCCGTGAAGCAAGTTCCAGAGTTTCTTGCTGCTCCAAAATTTTTCTAACATTATTCCAAACATAAACATCTCCTTCTGGAAAGCGCTGCTTTAAAACCTTTTTTGCCTGCTTTTCCATCTCTTTAATATCTTTAAGATTGTAAGGTCGCACCGAAATTGACTGAATCCTCTGGCTACCTGTCATCGCTTTGTAAAGCGACATTGATACCAACATTTCACCTTTTGGTTCGCCAGAAATGCCTTGCTTGCTCTCTATTACGCCAACAACAATGTAAGGTCTACGGTCAGCATAAATGCGTTGACCTACAGATTTCATACCACCTTTAAAAAGTTTTGTTGCCAGCACTTCATCAATTACTACAACAGGTCGATAGTTAGTAAAATCGTTAGGAGAAAAAAACGCCCTGCCATTAGTTTTACCCCAGATGTCAGTAAATGATCTTGAGAAACAGCGGTCATACTGGGTTCCGCTTCTTCATCTTGAAATATAACTTTTCCTTCATTAAAACCAAACCAATTTGAGGCGCTAATCGCCTGAACTCCTTTCAGGCGCTGGCGGACAAAGTTCATATCTTCTAACTTTAAACCTAAGCTACTCCACACATAGATTTGAAGTTGAGGCGCTTCTCGTTTAGCTAACTGATCGGTAATTACGGCGCGGCTAATGTTGCCAACTTGAAGCGTTGCACTGACAGCAGCTACGCCCATGAAAACTCCAACTGTAGTTAAGGCAGACCGTAAAAGATTGCCGCTTAGGGAAAGGCAGGTAAGGCGGAGAAGGTCAACAGGAGAAAGGCTCATAAGTAATTAATAATTAACAATTATTTTGGGGTAATTAAGAAGTTGCGCTAATTTGCTGATACTATTTAATTTTATTCCTCATCTTCGCCCTCTGTTTTTTCTTCCTTTTTATCCTTTTTAGTTGTTTTCTCTTCTTGAATAGGAGTTCCTGGCTTTAAGGAAGTTTCAGGAGGAGGGAGCGCAACACTATCACCTGGCCGCAAACCGGAAGCTACTTCTACCTGCGTTAATCCTTCTAAACCTAATTTAATTGGTCGTTTCTGAGCTTTACCTTGACTGTCACGAATCCACACGAAAGGCTGAGACTCCGATCGCACAATTACCTCTGTATCTAAAACTACTACCTTCTGGCGTTGCTGCAAAATTATCTCTACATTTACTTGACTTCCGGGAATTAAAGTACCGCTGGGAATATCCAGTCTTACTGTTGCTGGAACTGTTGCTTGACCGCCTTGATTAGAGCGATTATTGCTACTATTATTATCACCGCTACCCGCTAGAATAAACAAGCTTTCTACCCTTCCTAAAAATTGCTTAGAATTGGGGCCGATAATGCTGATGCGGACGGATTGATTCGGTCTGACTTTAGCAGCATTGAGTGTAGAAAGCTGTAGTTTTACCAGTTCTTGTGATGGATCGCCTAATATCAAAAGTTCAGTTCCCCGCGCTACTCCGTCACCATTTTTAACCTTGATATCAAGTACCTTACCATCAATAGGTGCAGTTACAATATTGTTTTTTAGCTCTTCTTCTTTTTCTCGATAATCCAGCAGAGAAGTTTGGAGATTGCGGCTATTTGTGCTAACTTCTAACTGAGCTTGTCGCACTTCTGACTCAGCAGCGATCGCTTTTTCCTCAAGTTCTTGCTCTTTGTCTCTTCGCTTAATTTTCAGACTTTTGAGTTCGAGTAGATCCGTGTTAATTTGAAACTGTGCATCTCGTAGGTTGGCTTTAGCAATGCGAATTTGATCTTCTTGCGATCGCACTTCATTTTCAGCAATATAACCCTTGTCAAGTAATGCTTTCAGATCGATGAGTTTTCGCTCAGACGCAGCCAAATTTTCCTCAGCTTCAATAACTTTTTTGCGATTATTGGCTAAGGTAAGTTCTTGTTTTTGAATAGCCAGCAATTCGTCATTTCGCACGGATCTATAATATTGAAGTGTTTCTTTAGCCATACTTAGCTTTGTTTGGGCTTCTAAGAGTTTTTGGCGTAAATTTTCTAAGGTGAGTTTTTCTTTCTGAATTGCTAACTCTTGCTTGCCAAGTATTGTTTCTCTTGCGGGATTGCGAAGCGCGATCAAGCTTTGACCAGATGTAACGCTTTGCCCTATTTGTACTAACACTTCATCAACGGTAACGTCAAGAGGGGATTTTAGAGTTTGTTGATTGCCAAATTCAATAGTACCACTTTCGTTAATAGTATCTTCAATATTGCCAATTTTGACGGGGAGCAAGCGCACTTCTACAGGTTCGGGAGGTCGATTTTGATATAAGCCGTAGGCGAATAATCCGCCGCCAATACCTAGAGTCAGAAAACTAGACCACAGTAGCCATTTGACTCCAGTTTTGAAGCTATTTTTTTCCTTATACTTCACTGTCAATTCCCTCCTGCCAACTGTAAATATCTAGACTTACGCGATCGCTACGATTTTCTGTCATTGCCAACCAAGGGAAGCAATCTCAAACCATAAATTTTCCCGATCGCTGCGTAAATCCTGAATACCTGAAATCGAACGCTCTGTTTTGCCTTTCTCCAAAAACTAATATTCTACTTTTGTCAGACGCGGTGCGAAAGTGGGATCGAAGAGTGGCACTATCTAAGTATTCAGGTTTTCAGGAACCACCTGTAACTGTTACTGCGTCTTTAGGGCTGTCTGATTAATACCAATGTCAATGGTAGTGTGAATATCAGCAGAAAATCCAATCCAATTTTTGAGAATTAAGCTTTTTGCGGTTTTATCCCAAAAAGGTTATCCTCAAGGATACCCGTGCCCTCAGACTGGGGAGTTTCAAGGTAAATTCACGTTGAAACTAAGTTCAATAGCCTGCTCAAACTAGCCCTCATCAAAGGAGGAACTATTCTTGTCTCGCCGCTACCTGTTTACTTCTGAATCTGTTACCGAAGGCCATCCCGATAAAATCTGCGATCAAATTTCAGATACCATCTTAGATGCCTTATTGACCGAAGACCCTAAAAGCCGCGTTGCTGCCGAAGTTGTCGTCAACACAGGCTTAGTGCTGATTACGGGCGAAATTACGACCAAAGCCCAAGTAAATTACATAGAATTGGCCCGCAAGAAAATCGCTGATATTGGCTATGTCGATGCCGACAATGGTTTTTCGGCTAATAGCTGTTCGGTGCTAGTGGCCCTAGATACCCAATCTCCCGATATTGCCCAGGGTGTGAACACGGCCCACGAAAGTCGGGAGGAAGCTAGCGAAGAGGAATTAGATGCGATCGGTGCCGGCGACCAAGGTTTGATGTTTGGCTTCGCCTGCAATGAAACGCCGGAACTGATGCCTTTGCCGATTAGTTTAGCGCACCGGATTTGCCGCCAATTGGCTGCGGTGCGGAAAACTGGTCAGTTGTCCTACCTGCGGCCGGATGGCAAAAGCCAAGTTACTGTGGCTTATGAAGACGGCAAGCCGGTGGGAATTGATACGATTTTGATTTCTACGCAACACACGGCTGCGATCGCAGACATTGTTGACCCTGCGGCCGTGCAAGCGAAAATTAAGGAAGACCTTTGGGCTGTAGTGGTGCAGCCAGTGTTTGCAGATATTAGCGTTAAGCCTGATGCCAATACTCGCTTGCTGGTTAACCCTACTGGCAAATTTGTGGTGGGTGGGCCCCAGGGAGATTCTGGACTGACGGGACGCAAAATTATTGTGGATACCTACGGCGGCTATTCCCGTCATGGTGGTGGCGCTTTTTCAGGAAAAGACCCCACCAAAGTAGACCGGAGTGCGGCTTATGCGGCTCGTTATGTGGCGAAGAATATTGTCGCGGCTGGGTTGGCCTCTAAGTGTGAAGTGCAGTTGAGTTATGCGATCGGGGTGGCTCGTCCTGTGAGCATGATGATTGAAACTTTTGGCACTGGTACGGTGGATGACGATCGCTTGTTGGAGGCGGTGAAAAAGCTTTTTGAACTGCGTCCGGCGGGAATTATCCAAGCGTTTAATTTGCAGAGGATTGCTGCTGAACGTGGCGGCCGTTTCTATCAAGATGTGGCAGCTTATGGTCATTTGGGCCGTACCGATTTAGATTTACCTTGGGAGCAAACTGATAAGGCGGTGCTCTTGAAGGAAGCTTTGAGTCAGGTTTCGGCAGTGGCTGGTTAGTGAGATGATTGGGCGGGTATTTCCCGCCCAGCGCGTTATAACTAGGGGCTAGGGGCTAGGGGCTAGGCAGGGCTGTTTCATTCTCGGAAAAACCGCTATTTTGTAGGGGTAGTGCCCCCGTGCCTACCCCATCACCAACCGTCAAATGAGGGTTTCAGACTCTGGGCGGGCAGCCAATCGGCACCGCCCCTACCGAGAATGAAACAGCCCTGGGTAATTGAATGCCGATCGCCCGTAGCGCGAACCGATCGCCTGTCGTGGGCGATCGCGAAAAGATATTAAATGGGTTCTATAACTAAACTGAGGATAACCTCAACCAGTTTGGTTGGCTCTACTGGCTTGGGAATATGCCTTTGAAAGCCGACTGACATTGCGTGCTGATAGTCAATTTCTCCCGCATAAGCAGTCAGAGCGATCGCCGGAATTTGACCGCCCTGTGCTGGTGGGGTGGCTCTCACTTGTTGTATCAGCATATAGCCGTCTACCTCTGGCATCCCGATATCGCTGAGCAACACATCGGGCTGGAATTGGGTTAAAGTAACGAGTGCCTCATTTGCAGAAGCAACAGCGATCGCACTCCCTCCATACTGCTCGATCAGGAACACAATAAACTCTCGCGTATCGTCATCATCATCCACAACTAAAACCTGAATGCCACCCAAATCCAAAGCTGGTTCAGACTGTTTGCTATCCTCGTTGATTTCAGGTGAGCTTTGCATCAGTGGCAACTTGACAGTAAAGGTGGCTCCCTGTCCTTCTCCTAGACTCTCTGCTTCGACAGTACCGCCATGCAACTCAACCAAGTGATGAACGATCGCCAACCCCAGCCCCAATCCCCCAAATTTGCGGGTCGTAGCGCTATTCTCTTGGCGGAAGTATTCAAAAATATAAGGCAGGAAATCCGGGTCAATACCCTTACCCGTATCGCTGACAATAATCTGAGCTTGAGCTCCACATCGCTCTAATTGAATGTCAACTAATCCTCCTTCGGGTGTGAACTTAATCGCGTTAGAAAGCAGATTCCACATTACTTGCTGTAATCGGCTGGAGTCACCTAAAACTAACCCTATGTCTGGTTCAAACATGGTGTGAATTTGAATCGACTTGGCTTCCGCCGCCAAGCGTACCGTTTCCATTGCCGATTGAATAGTTGATGCTAAATCGGTGGGAAAAACATTAAGGCTAAGTTTGCCTCTCAAAATCCGGGAAAGATCGAGCAAGTCTTCAATCAGTTCAGCTTGCAATCTGGCATTCCGCGCGATCGCGTTCAAAGCTTGAGCAGTCTTAGCTGGGTTCAGCTTTTGAGTTTGAAGCAGTGTTGACCAACCTAATATGGGATTCAGGGGCGATCGCAGTTCGTGAGAGACAATCGCCAGAAACTCATCTTTGACCCGGTTTGCCCGCTCAGCCTCCGCCCGTGCGGCTTGTTCGCGGGCAAGCAGGTGTTCCCGTTCCTGTTCAGCGCGTTTGCGATCGGTAATCTCAGTAATGAAAATTGTTATTCCCTCTGGTGAGGGATAGGCGTGATTTTCAAACCAGCGGTTCCAGGTGGAGTAGTAGTATTCAAAATGAGCTGGAATTTGTTGTGCGATCGCCTGCTGTATTTGCCGATCGAACTCAGTGCCCACCACGTCTGGGAACACCTCCCAAACACTTCTTCCCAGCAAAGCTTCCCTTTCGAGTCCCACCGTTTCCATCACGCGATCGTTGACGTAGAGATAACGCCACTCCCGATCTAAAACTAAAAACTGATCGCTGATAGTGGATAAAACCGACTCCAATTGCTCTTTGGCTTTTTCTGCAACTCGTCGCTGTGCTTGCTCTCGCCGAGTTGCCTCCTGTCGCAACTGAGCCATTTTTAGATTCGCCTCTACCCGTGCCAATAGTTCGCGAGCAGAGAAGGGTTTAATCAAGTAGTCATCGGCTCCCGCTTCTAGTCCTTCAATCCGAGACTCTTCCCCCGCGCGAGCGGAAAGTAGGATAATAGGCAATTCCTTTGTCTGAGGATTTGCCCTCAACTCCCGCAGTAACTCAAATCCATCCACTTCCGGCATCATTACATCCGTGAGCACGAGATCGGGGAGTTGCCCACGAATAGCGGCTAATGCAGCCGCCCCATCCTTTACTGCCTCTACTTCGTACTGCTGACTTAACAGACGCTTCACATAGTTACGCATATCGGCGTTGTCATCTGCCAAAACAATTTTGGATTTGGGATTTTGAGCTTGCAAACTGTCAGCTTGGAACCCAATTTTAGTCGTTTCTAATCCTGAGTCAGAATTTGCAGATCGCGCATCTAAAGTCTCCCCCCCCAAATCCGGTTCGGGAAGCCAGCGCAATACTTCTTCCACATAGGGCGTGGCTCCGGTTGCGGTTGATGTCAGAGTCCGAGTGGCATTAATGCGATCGCCTACCGAGCGATCGCATCCAGTAGGAATCGATACGATGAAACTCGTTCCCTGGTCAACGATGCTGCTCGCGCTAATTGTGCCGTCATGCAAGCGCACGAGTTCTTGAACTAATGACAGACCAATCCCTGACCCTTCGTAAGTTCGTCCTCTTGCCCCCTGCACTCGATGAAACCGCTCAAATATCTGAGGTAGTTCCTCTGCTGGAATGCCAATACCTGTGTCTCGCACTTCCAGTTCAATCTGCTCGTTACGGGAGCGCAGAATAACGGCAATCTCTCCTTCAAAGGTATATTTGAAGGCGTTAGAGAGCAGATTCAACACTATCTTTTCCCACATCTCCCGATCTACATAAGTGGGTTCTGGTAGTGGGGGACAATCTACCCGCAAATGCAGCCCTGCCCGCGCGATCGCAGATTCAAAAACCCCTGCCAGGTCTGTTGTTAACATTGCCAAGTCGGTTGGCTGATATACCGCTTCAATCCGTCCGGCTTCAATGCGGGAGAAATCTAACAGGGTGTTGACGAGCTTCTGGAGGCGCAAGGCGTTGCGATGGATCAGTTCTAGGCGATCGCGCTGCTGGGCATCCTGGGTTGCTTGTAAGGCTTCCTCAACTGGGCCGAGCATTAAGGTTAGGGGCGTGCGGAATTCATGACTCACGTTGGAGAAAAACACAGTCTTGGCCCGATCTAGTTCGGCAAGCTGTTCTGCCCGCCGTCGCTCTTCTTCGTAGGAACGGGCGTTAGCGATCGCGGTGGCGATCTGTCCGGTAATCTGAGCGAAGAAGTCGCGGTAGCGATCGTCGAGTCTGCGGCGCGGACTCGCCACAGCGACAAGTACCCCCAATATTTTGGCTTGTCCCGTTACGGCAATCGGTAATACCATTGCTTCCTGCGGTGGCTCAGGCCAAGGACTACCAGGCAGTTTCCCGAAGCGCGTCACCAAATTATCGATCGGTTGTGGCTGGGCAGTACGAACGCTGCGGGCAATAGGCCAACCATTCGGGTCATCCCCTGCATTGAGGTCTACCATCGCGGGAGCTATATGCTCATCCCATCCAAACTGAGTACCGCTAGATAGATGAGCGTACCTTCCTTCTAGGTCAATTAGATAGAGGAGCGAAAACGGAATGTCAGCAGGATCTGACCTGAGAGCCTCTGCCATCAACTTGCACGCCTCCTCGGTAGTCTTGGCGGTGCCGGTTTTGGATGCTACTTCTCGCAGAAGTCGGGCGCGGCGATCGTTTAAAACCCGGTATGTCGTCTCACTGACGATGTTCAAAATGCCGTCAATTTCGCCACCCTCGCCTTGAATGGGGTTGAATGTATAGTCGAAGAAGCACTCTTCGGTATATCCGAAACGGTGCATCGCCAAAAGTTCGTCGTGATGAAAGATGCCCTCACCCGTTCTGAAAACGCTCTCAAATTCTGGCCCAATCTCGCTCCAGATTTCCGGCCAGACTTCGCGTCCGGGACGGCCCAGAGACCAAGGGTGCTTATCACCAACGATCGGTCGCCAAGCATCGTTGTAGAGTAGCAAGCAGTCCGATCCCCAGTAAATAGCAATGGGAAATCGGGAGTTGAGACAAATGCTTAATGCCGATCGCAAGCTTTGAGGCCATTGTTCCACAGGGCCCAAGGGCGTTTTCGACCAATCATAGGAGCGCATGAGCGATCCCATCTCTCCACCACCTGCGAACAGGTTTTTAACGACTACCGCCACGTCCTCAACCACCGTCCCCACTCCTTATTCTTCAAAATACTGGGCTAACAGTTCCTTGCCAAGTTTGCGTACTGTCGCTTTTGACGAATCGCTCATCTGGTGTAGCAACTCCTCAATCTGTTTCAAGGCCAAAGCGGAAGGGACTGCACGCCCGTTCTCCCAGCGATTGACGGTGCGGAACGAAACTCCTAGTTTGGCAGCCAACTTTTCCTGGGAAAGACCGAGTTGCTGCCGAAGCTCACGGATTACAGCGGCAATTTCCAACGGTATCGTTAACGACATTGCTAGGACATCTCCTGCCGTTATCGGCGTTACGAACGTTTAGCACAGACTAAAAATAGGACAAGTGACATACCGTCTGTCTCTATCTTGAAGAGGAGATTTTGAGAAGGAATAAATTTTTTTCTGGACATCAGAAAAGTCGGATTGTGATGCTACAGATGGCTTGATTGGAAACTTGATGCGATCGGCTCAAGAAAATTGCGATCGCTTTATTGCTGAGGTATTACAACTTGTTGCAGATTAATGCAGTGATGCAGTATCAAGTGAGATAATAGCTCAAAAGATAATGCAATTATGAATCCACTTAGTTTAGAGCCTTTATCTGGGCAGTTAACCCTACGCCTTCGCGATCGGCTTCCTGACCTCCCAGGAATTTATTTTGTAGTTGGTGAACGCGAACAATTATTCTATATTGGTCAAGCCAAGAACTTACGCAAACGCTGGGCAGGAAAAAGCCATCACCGCTACAAGCAATTTGCTAGAAAAGGATTGGATAAAATAATTATTAAATATATTCTAGCTTCCGTTTCTGAATTGAACGAGTTAGAGTGTAAATATATCAAGCAATTTAATCCCTTACTGAATGATGGCAAAGTTAAGAAATATTTGCCCAAAACCAGTCCCAGGTTTTCTGAGTTGCAACGATTGCTTAAGCTTGCCAGCCAGCCTCTTTTTCCTTCAGTAATATACTGGTCGCGTAATGGACAAACGATTCCCAGAGAGCCCTCAGATTTATTTCGGGGTTTGGTTGCTGGTGTATATGAAGACCACCAGTTACACATTTTAGTTTTGTGTAGGCAAAATATGGGAGAATTGTTATGGAAAAGCTCTTGTCACCGTACAAAAAAACATTTTTACATCACTCCAGAACAACAAATCTTAGGAACTTGTTATTTTTTTGATGCCAGACAAGTTGTTTTTGAGTTTGTGGAGCTATTCGATTGCAATTTGGCCGATCCATTTTTTCAATATATTTATCCATATTTATTAGATTATGAGATAGCAGGCGTGACACTTAAAGGGCTTTCTGAGCCTACATTGCTAACTTCATATTTGCCAAAAATCAGCACAAGCCTAGATAACAGAACCAAAGATTATCTTTTAGTCGTTGCTGAAAAGTTACAACCATTATCTGCTAGTTTCAGCCTTAATAAAGAGTTGATTTGGTAAAAAATATCGTTTAATATGCTTTGCTTATTTTTGCCACTGATTGTTAATTAGTATTCAAAAAACAGGAGTTTTGAAATGGATTACATTCAATGGGTAAAACAATGGGTTTTCCCAAGTAAAGCACCTGCCAAGCAGGAGCCTGATGATTTTGAAAAGTCAAGTCTTCTAACCTCCACAAGTCTTGAGAATAAACTTAGTCAATATTGGGATATTATGAATGAAGCTTGTTCAAAATTTCCTGAGATTAAAGAAATACTTACAAAAGCAATGGTAGATACTATAGAGCAATACGGTTCAGTTAACGCTCTCCAACGAATTTAATTTCACAATTTTATGGGAAATACAGGCATCTTTTAGAAGTCAGATTGTTCTTAACTGAACCGTATTGCCGTATATTAGGCGGTTTCTGGAGAATAGGCTGAATTGTTCCCTATATCTTCAAGTGCGATCGCCCCTCGCTGTAGGTTGGATTAAGCTTGTCACGTCCTTACTTGTGAATCAGCCGGGAATGTGAAACCAAACATGACTCGATTGGGCGATCGCACAGAGTTGAGGTGGAGAAGCAGTTATGAGTGTCGGGTTTCATCCTTCAACCCAACCTACAAGATCGGGCGATCGCATTAACTTGAAGGATACAATTAACACAAGATTTTCCGAGTTAATTTACCAACACCCAACGTAGCGAACAACTGTCCCTTCCTCCTCAATCTCCGCACCCTCTTGTATCAGCATATCTTCCGTCCATAGAGGTTCATTATAGTACACACCATTAGGATCGTCTCCAGCCCAAGGAGGAGGAGGATCGCCTGTTTTACCGTTTCTACAGTCTTCGTGAGTAAATTGTTTCTCGATCCACTTTACGGACTCGTTGTAGCTAAAATGTGTTGCACCGACAAACTCACCTTGTTCGGCAAAAACCTCAACCAAGCTAGTATCGTTATCCCAAGCATCATCACTGATTCCTATATGAAATAAGAAAAAAAAGCTTTCTTCATCAATAAAAACTTTTACTAGAAATAGATCGGCAAAATTCCATTGAGAATACCAGAGGTGGCGAGCGAAAGCATCAGAAACAGAGCGAGGAACATTCTGGTTTATTCTCTCGATTTCTACTTCCAAAGGACTTAGCTTTCCTAAGCAAACGCTTGCAACTCTCTCAAAGGTTGGAGCGAATCCCTCGCATCTCCCAAAGCAGATTGTCTCAAATAAGTTCACATAGTTTTTTTCGTAAAACTGCCTAACCACTAACCTCTGTGTTTCCACCCTCACTATGAATCCTCCTGTATTTATTGTTTTAAGCACTACATAGCCTTAACTGAACCGTATTGGGCGATCGCCACCACCTCGCCTGCTGCCACTGAGAACAAATTACTATACTTGCGCTTGTCAACTCCTTAGTATATAATCCAGACTATAATATCAACTTGATATAAATGCTTGAATTATCAGCCCTGGGTCTGCTACAGCGGCAGCCCCAGCATGGCTATCGGCTAAAGCAACAACTGGAGTTGTTTATGAGCAGTTGCATCAGCGTCAACTACGGAGCGATTTACCCACTCCTGAAGCGTTTGGAAGAGCGAGGCCAGATTGTGACCATTGCCGAAGAAGCCGGAGACGCTGGATGTCCGCGAAAAATTTACGGCATTACTCCCTCTGGACGCGAACTCTGGCGGCAGAAAATGCTCGAACACCCTCAAGAAAGCTGGGTTAACAGCGGTTCCCGGTTCCAAATCAAATTCTTCTTTTTTGGCGACTTAGAACCCGCAGAACGCCTGAAATTGTTGGAACACCGCTTACGAGTCTGTTACCTGCGACAGGACTACATCGACAGCCTCAAGAGCGAATATCCCCTAACCGACGACTATCAATTCGCCTCTCGCGATCGCTGCAAGTCATTGCTAGCGTTAGAGATAGACTGGTTAACCGAGCAAGTAGCCAAAGAACAAAGCGCGAGCGTCGGAGTGCGAGACTCACCAACGGCTCTAAATCCGTCTTGGAAAAAGGAAAAAGCTCGCACTCACCCAATCGGGTGAGTCAGAAGAAGGATGTGTAATCTTCCCCAGACATCCTAACTTTTGAGAGATAACAAAAAACTTTCCTACAAGTAATCATAACCACAGCCCCGCTAGATGTTTCGGGACTAAAACCAAACAAATTCTCAATTCTGTTGGTAAGGGCTTTCCAGATTTCTCCTTTTCAAGGAGTTTCAAAAATCCTCTCTTTTTAAGAGAGGTTAGGGGGATCGAAAGATGACACCTGATTGCAATACAAAAACATGAGGCGATGGAAATCGCTGGCAAACGAATAAAGTCCGCCCGCGTGGACTAAAGAGTTAAAGGACTTGTCCCAGAGGTTTAATCAGCCAAAAGTGGGTAAGTCCAATGTAAAAAACCTAACTGGTGTTGTAAATGACTTATTCTAAATCCCCTGAATCCGTCGTTGATACTGAAGATCAACAGTCTCCAACAGCCGATACATCGGAAATTCACCCAACCGATACAGATAGCTATCAACCGGAAGATTTTCCCCCGATTGCCGATCGCCCCCGCCCTAGCAAACCGCGATCGCGCTGGCCCCTAATCGCCACGATCGCGATCGCACTAGGCGCAGGTTTCGGCGGCTGGCACTGGTGGCAATCCAGTCACGCTCGCCCACAACAAGCAGCAGCAACCCAACCTCAAGGCATACCAGTCAAACTGGCATCGGTGGAAACGAGATCGGTTCAAGATAGCTCTGAATTTGTCAGCAGCTTAGAAGCAAAACGCTCAGTTGAAATCAAACCAGAAATCGATGGGCTAGTTACAGAAATATTTGTCAAATCCGGCGACTTCGTAGAACAAGGACAAGCGATCGCCCGCATCAAAAGCGACAGCGCCCAAGCTGACTTGAGACAATCCCAAGCCAACCTAATCCGCGCTCAATCGCGCTTAGCCGAACTGCAAGCAGGCACAAGACCAGAAGAAATCGCCCAAGCTCAAGCCCAAGTCGCTCAAGCCCAAGCCAACCTCGCCCAACTGCGATCGGGATCTCGCCCGGAAGAAGTTGGTCAAGGTCAAGCCCGCGTTAGCCAAGCCGAAGCCGACCTCGCCGATGCTCAAAGCGGCAGTCTCCTAGAAGACATCGCCCAAGCCAGAGCACAAATAGAGGCAAGCAAAGCCGAGGCAGAACTAGCCAGCCAGCAACTCGTCAGATATCAAGCATTGGCGCAAGAAGGTGCAGCGTCAGCGAACACCCTTCAGGAATACATCCAAAAAGACCGTAGCGCCAAAGCCAACCTCCGAGAAGCCCAGAGGCGCTTTGAGCAGCGGCAAAAGAACAGGCAAGCGGAGATCGAGCGGCGGACAGGAGCCTTGCGGCAGCAGCGAGAAGCTTTGCGCCAACTGCAAAACGGTTCGCGCCCAGAGGAAATCGCCAGAGCTGAAGCAGAAGTCGCACAAGCCAAGAGCAGATTAGCAGAGTTAGCCAACGGCACTCGCCAAGAACAACTCGATCAAGCTGAAGCGCAAGTTGCCGAGGCTGCCGCTCAAGTGCGTGGTTTTGAGGTACAACTGCAAGAAACTGCGCTCACCGCACCCTTCGCGGGAGTCATCGGCGACGTACCCGTGAAAGTCGGCTATTACTTGCAAAAAGGGGACGTACTCACCGCTGTGACTGAGAATCAATTGCTCGACTTGCGGTTATCAATTCCTTTGGAACGGATGCCTCAATTACGCTTAGGGTTGCCAGTAGAAATGCTGGATGCTCAAGGCAAAGCGATCGCCAAAGGGCAAATCAGTTTTATCTCCCCGAATGTCAGCGCTAATTCCCAGACAATTTTAGCTAAAGCCACCTTTGCCAACCCCAGCGGCGAACTGCTCAATCAGCAATTCGTGAAAGCCAAAGTTATCTGGCAACAGAATCCTGGTCTTTTAGTTCCAGTAACAGCAGTCACTCGCTTAGGCGGGCAAACTTTTGTCTTTGCCGCTCAAAAGCCCGAACAACAAAAACCTGGAATGCCTCCTTTAATAGCGCGGCAAAAGCCAGTGAAATTAGGAACTATTGATGGTAATAATTACCAAGTTATCGAAGGGCTACAACCTGGGGAAAAAATTGTTGTTGCAGGTATCCTCAACCTAACTGACGGCGCTCCGATTATGGCTCAAGAGGCAGGCGAAGGGGAAGGAAAAAATTGAAGAAGGGACTA
>NZ_CACA01000286.1:0-14510 GCF_000180455.1 Kamptonema sp. PCC 6506 | reverse complement strand
CCTCCCCCGCCTCCACTGCTCTAAGATCCTTTCTAACTCTTTGAGGTCAACGGGTTTGCTGAGATAGTCATCCATACCGGCGGCTAGACATTTATCTCGATCTTGTGGTAAGGCATGAGCTGTTAGCGCGATCACTACGGTGTGGCGATCGCTATTTGCTGCTTCCCGCCGCCGTAACTCCTGCGTCGCCTCATAGCCGTCCAATACTGGCATTTGACCATCCATTAACACAATATCGTAGTTTTTCTCCGCCAACAATCTCAGAGCTTCCTGACCGTTATCAGCACACTCAGCTTCATAGCCCAAAACTTCTAACTGAGCAAGAATAACTTGTCGGTTAACGGGGTGATCTTCTGCTACTAAAATTGTTACTTGGTTATCGTCTGTTGCTGGTTTCGTTTGTGTTACTAACCGTTTTTCAGCGATCCATAAAAGCCGATCGAATAGCTGGGAAGGTCTAACAGGTTTGAGGATAAAATCGCAGCAGTCTTTGCGGAATATTTGTCGGAGACGCTGGGCAAATCTGTCTGCGATCGCAGAATCTCGCTGTTGCAGAGAAGTCATCAATAAAAACTTGGTTTGGGCAAACTCTGGGTGAGAGCGAATGACTTCAACTAACAAATTTTCTCCCTGTTCTACTAACTGTAAATCCAGCAAAACCGCATCGTAAGGTCTTTTCTGCTGACCCGATTTTCGCAAAGTAGCCAAAAGCCTTGCACAGTCTGCCGCTGCATCCGATCGCATCCCCCAGGTGTGAGCCAAATATTGCAGGACTTGGCGAGTTCTAGGAGGGGCCGTTCCTAATAGCAACCGGCGGCCAGTTAGAGCCAAAGAAACAGCGGGAGAAATCATATTAGTCTGTTTGCTTAGCTCTACTGTAAACCAGAAAGTTGAGCCTTTACCCACCTCGCTTTCTACCCCAATTTCTCCTCCCATCCGTTCAGTCAACTGCTTGCAAATTGCTAATCCCAAACCAGTACCTCCGTACTCGCGAGTGGTAGAAGCGTCTACTTGAGAAAAGGATTGAAATAGTTTTTTCTGAGCTTCTGGGGAAATACCAATGCCGGTATCTGTCACTGCAAAACGGAGGAAAACTGAGGTCGAAGTTCGATCGCGCAGAGCGACTTGCACCATGACTTCGCCTTCTTCTGTAAACTTAATCGCATTGGCGACTAAATTTAATAGGATTTGGCGTAAACGGCTCGGATCGCCTCTGAGCGATCGCGGCACGGCACTATAAATTAAAATTGCTAATTCCAGTCTTTTAATTTCTGCCTGAGCTGCTAGTAACTCGACGACTTCTTCAATGCAGGAGTTTAAGTCAAAGTCGATCTCTTCTAGCTGCATCTTTCCCGCTTCCAGCTTTGAGAAGTCGAGTATATCGTTAATGACGCTGAGTAGATGATGGGCGCTACTGCGGATGATTTCGGCACACTCGCGCTGTTTGGGTGCAAGATTTGTTTCTAACAATAATTGAGCCATTCCCAATACACCGTTCATCGGTGTACGGATTTCGTGGCTCATATTAGCAAGGAAATGAGACTTAAGTTTGGCCGTTGCGATCGCCGCTTCTCTAGCTTCCACGAGTTCGCCGATTTGGTGAGTGACGACGACAACACCACCGATTTCGCCGCTAGTATTATACCAGGGATGAATTGCCCAACGCAGGTAAACTTTGATGCCATCTTCCCATTCCCAGACATCTTCTGGACAGGAGGCGATCTCTCCTTGCAGTGAAGAATTTAACTGTTTGCGCCAGCGTTCGGGCATATTTGGAAGCAAATCGTACTGGCACATCCCGATCGCGGACTGAACTGGCAGGCAGTTATCCGCCATCCATTTCTCGCTGTGAGCGAGATAGCGCATTTCCGTGTCGAACATTGCCATTGCTACGGGGGTGCAAGAGATAATCTGTTGTAGTTGTTGGCGTTCTTTTTCTAGCTCAACTTCGCGCAACTTGCGATCGCTAATATCCATCGTCAAGCCATCCCAGAGAATATCCCCATTTTCTTGCCTTTCGGGTCGAGACGAGGCCCAAATCCACTTCAACTTGCCAGAAGGCGTGTTAATTCGATATTCCTGCGTCCAGGGTGTCAAATTTTCAGCAGAGAGGGCGATCGAGTCCAATACCCTTTGGCTATCTTCTGGGTGTATCATCTCAATCACCAGCGCCGCATTCTGCTGAATTTCTTCTGATTCGATCTCGTAGATTTCGCGAGCACCACAACTGGTGAAGGGAAAGGAGATCGATCCCTCTGCTGAAATGCAAAACTGGTAAATCATTCCCGGCACATTGGCGGCCAATTTTTGAAAGCGTTCTTCACTACGTCGCAGAGCCCACTCAGCTTGGCGGCGTTCGACTATTTCCTGCTGCATCAGTTCGTTGAGCTTTGTGAGGGCGGCTGTGCGCTCTTCCACCATCAATTCCAGGTGTTTTTTGTATTGCCGCAATTCCGCTTCTGTTCGGAGGTGTGCGGTGATATCGCGCCCTTCAATGATGATCGGATTAAATTCCCCTGTCTGGTCAAATGCAGGTTTGAAGGAAGCATCGAGGGTAACGATCGTTCCGTCTATACAAGGTATGTCAAATTCTGTGCGAATCAGTTCGCCCCTAGCCGCCGCCGCGATCGCATTTTGCAAGCGCTTTTGAGTCGGGTTTTGAGTCGGATTTTCTAAAGTTTTAAGTTTGGCAACGGAGATGTCTATTTCTCTATGTTCCCTCTCTTCCCTTCCTTCTTCCTTCTTCCTTCTTCCTTCTTCCTTCTCTTCCTTCTCCCCAGTCCACCAAGGCGTTTCCCAGAATGGTTTACCAATGACACCAACGCGGGTAATGCCCCCAAAATCCAAGGCTGTTTGGTTGACTTCCAAGAGTGTACCGTCTGGGGCGACGAGGGCAATCAGTTGAAAAGCTTGGTCAAAGATCGCTCGAAAGCGCTGTTCGCTTGCTTTTAGGGCTGCTTCTGTGGCTTGGCGATCGCGAATTTCGGCTTCTAGTTCGGCATAACTTGGCATCGCTAAAGCTTTGGGAAGCGTCGCGACTGCTAGTAATGCTGTTAATATCGAGATGGTAGCCGCGATCGCTTTGGCAAACGCTGATATCCAATAGCTAGAATGCCACAGCGTCCACAAGTCAGTAATGCTAACAGTTCCCCAGCTAGCGATCGCGGCTGCAAATAACCAGAAAATTACCCGAAATCGCAGATCCCGGCGCTTGTGGAGGAAATACACCAGCATCCCCAGAATTGAGTAACAACCGGCAGCTATTGCTAAGTCTAAGCCTGCGTGCAACCATACTAACTCTGGCTGCCAAAGATAAAAGTCTTTGTGTGAAATAAATGAGCTAGACGCAATTAATTTGCTGTCTATAAGTTTTGTCCAGATTTCCAGCATCACTACTACTTTTAAAAACGACAGGTTCTCTACATTAATGCCACTTAAACCCACTTCTTGATACTCAACAAGATAGATTTTGGTAGAAATGAAAAAAGCTACCAGTTTTTAGAGTTTTCAACATATACATTAATTGTATCAATAGTTACAAACAAATTATAGTGAAGCTGCTTTAATCTTATTTCATTATTTACATAAAATTCAAAAAATTGCGGAGAAAAGTAGCAGCAGTGAGCAATAAACGTTCTTTAACCTTAAGTCGTCGTCAGGTAGTGCGCGGTTTGTTGTCCGCAGGGGCTTTTGGAGTTACTTTGCGTCTGGGAACAGGATGCACGCCAACTACTGTACCCCAACAAAGCCAAAGTCCTACAGGGCAATCGCCATCTACGGGCACAGGGGCCAAAGTAGTGACAATGGGCTTTATCTACGTTGGTGCTAAAGATGATTATGGCTGGAATCAGGCTCACGCGCAAGGGAAAGAAGGAGTTTCCAAACTCTCTGGGGTGAAAACAGTCGAAGAGGCCAGCGTTCCTGAAACAAATGCCTCTGAAGAAACCATGCTCAATATGATTAATCAGGACGGAGTAACTGTCCTATTTCCTACTTCTTTTGGTTATTTCGATCCCCATATTATCAAAGTAGCAAAAGAGAATCCTACCATTCAATTTTTCCACGCAGGAGGGCTTTACGATTCAAGCAAACACCCAAACAATATAGGTAGCTATTATGGCTATATCGACGAAGCCCAATATGTAGCTGGAATTGTAGCAGCTCATAGTTCTAAGAGCGGGAAATTAGGGTTTGTGGCAGCTAAACCAATTCCCCAAGTAGTGCGAAATATTAACAGTTATACTCTGGGTGCCCGGAGCATTAAACCCGACATTACAACCCAAGTAATTTTTACAGGTGATTGGTCTTTACCTGTGAAAGAAGCTGAAGCGACTAATAGTATGGTCGATCAAGGAACTGACGTTATTACTTGTCACGTAGACAGCCCCAAAGTGGTAATGGAAACTGCGGAAAAACGGGGTATTTTCTGTACAGGATACCACACGAATCAAGCAGCTTTAGCTCCTAAAGGATATCTGACTGGTGCTGAGTGGGATTGGGCTAAAATTTACTCAGAATATGCCGAGATGCTTTTAGCGGGCAAAAACCTGATGGATGGCGGAATTTCTCACTTGGTACGTGGTGGTTTGAAGGAAGGTTTTTGTAAGTTATCGCCCTATGGTGCGGCGGTGAGCGAACAAGCAAAAAAGGACGCTGACGCGGCACAGGCTAAGCTATTAGATGGCACTTTAGTAATTTATAAGGGGGAATTAAAGGATAATACGGGGAAAATTGTAATTCCTGCTGGCAAGGACTTCAAACAGCAAGATCCAGAACTAGAAAAGATGACTTGGTTGGTGGAAGGCGTGTTGGGAAGTACCTAAAGAATTAAAGAGTAAAAATTAAAAATTAAACATGGGAGGAATGAAAGAATTAAAAATTAAAAACTAAACATGGGAGGAAGGTAGGTTGGGTAGGGAAAATGAAAAATTAATAAATTACCAATTAAGCCTATGACTACTCAAGTTGTATCTGGAAATCCATCCTCAATAAACTGGCGTTCGCTACTAGAAACAGTGACTATTCCCATAGCTGCTTTAGTGGTTTCGCTATTATTATTCGGGATATTTTGTGCCGCAGCAGGTGCTAATCCGTTAGCAGTATATGGCTCGATTTATAAAGCAGCTTTTGGGAGTTGGTTTTCTTTCCAAAATAGCCTAATTCGGGCTGCGCCTTTGATGTTAAGTTCACTCTGTACAGTCTTACCTGCTCGGTTGGGCTTAGTGATTATTGGTAATGAGGGAGCGATCGTCATGGGGGGACTCGGCGCGATCGCCACTGGTTTAGCTTTAAACAGCGCACCGCCAACTGTTGTGCAGTTAGGAATGGCGATCGCAGGCATTATTAGCGGTGGTTTGTGGATCGCCTTAGCCGGGGCGCTGCGGTATTACCGAGGTGTAAATGAAACCATTAGCAGCTTGTTGCTCAATTATATCGCGATCGCGCTTTTGAATCATTTAGTCGGCGGCCCGATGCGCGATCCCAGTTCCCTGAACAAACCTTCTAGCTATCCCCTCGCTGATGTCAATATGCTGGGAACTTTGCCGGGAACGCGAGTTCACTACGGCTTGATTTTTGGGCTAATTGTTTGCGCGATCGCTTATGTCTTGATTCAGCGAACTACCTTTGGTTTTGCTGTTCGCACCGCAGGTGGTAACGTTCGAGCAGCACGAATGGCCGGATTACCAGTAGGTAAATTAACATTAATCATCTGTTTTCTGGGAGGTGCTTGTGCAGGTTTAGCCGGGATGGTAGAAGTTGCAGCCGTACACGGCAAGGCGAATGAATCCCTAAATGCAAGTTACGGTTACAGCGGCATTTTAGTTGCATTTATTGCCCGACAAAATCCTTTAGCTGCCGTGCTAATTTCAATTTTGTTAGGTGGAATTTTAGCAAGTGGGGGAATTTTGCAGCGATCGCACAACCTCCCAGATGCCACAGTTTTAGTTTTCCAAGGGTTGGTTTTCTTGGTGATTCTTTTCAGTGAATCGCTTTATGGAAAATTACCATTTTTCAAGCAACAAGACAGATAAACGAAAAATAACGTAGGGTGGGTGATCCTCTGCCAGAAACCGGGTTTCTTCATAGATATCGAGTTACAATCGCAGATTTTTCTAAGAAACCCGGTTTCTTTCAACTAACGACTAACAACTAATAACTAAGCACTTATGGCAACAGAAACTTTAGGTTGGTGGGGAGTTCCGATCGCGATCGCAGCAGGAACACTGCGAGGAAGCGCACCCTTTCTATTCGTTAGTCTCGGCGAATGTCTGACCGAAAAAAGTGGCAAAATCAACCTCGGTTTAGAAGGCACTTTATTAATGGGTGCGATGAGTGCCTACGCCATATCCTATCTAACTCAATCACCTTGGTTAGGCGTTTTAGCAGCAGGAATTTCTGGGATGGTATTAGGAGCAATTCACGCTTGGCTATCCCAACGTCCCAAAGTTAACGATGTAGCAGTTGGCATTGCCATGATTATCTTCGGAAGCGGTTTAGCTTTCTTTTTTGGCAAGCCTTTTATCCAACCAGTTGCACCCCAATTACCCACCATTGAATTAGGCGCTTGGATTAATCAGCCAGCAATTCAATCAGCTTTAAAAATTAGCCCTTTATTTATCATCGGCGTTGCCATAGCACCAGCAATGCAGTGGTTTTTTAAATCCACGCGCTGGGGGTTGTTTATCCGTGCCGTTGGTGACAATCCTGCTGCTGCTAGAGCGATGGGAATTCCAGTAAAATTGGTGCGGACAGCCTGCATTATCTTCGGGAGTTTCCTAGCAGGAATTGGCGGAGCTTACCTATCTCTTTATTACCCTGGAAGTTGGACAGAAAGGATTTCGAGCGGTCAAGGATTAATGGCTGTTGCCTTAGTGATTTTTGCCCGTTGGAATCCCGTGCAATGTTTATATGCAGCTTTATTATTTGGAGGAGCGCAAGCAATCGGGCCAGCTTTGCAATCAGTAGGAGTAGATTCTTACTACTACTTGTTTAATGCCTTACCTTACATCTTAACCCTAGCAGTAATGGTGATTACCTGTTCGCCAACTCGGACAGCAATTGGTGCTCCCGGTGCTTTAGGAACTGACAATGATTAAAGGTTAATGATTAAAGGTTAGTGATGTTCGCTCGCAAACTACAATCTCAAATTTTTTATGGGACGTTTTGTTGAATCTGACCCCTATCCATATCCATTTAACGGTGATTTGCGTCCACAAAATACAGTGCTGCTAATTATTGATATGCAGATAGATTTCTGCGGAGTTGGCGGTTATGTAGATAAAATGGGTTATGATTTGTCGCTGACACGCGCACCAATTCAGCCAATAAAAAAGGTATTAGAAATAGTACGAAATCTCGGCTTTCACGTCATCCACACCCGCGAAGGACATCGACCAGATTTATCAGACTTACCAGAAAATAAACAGTGGCGAAGTCGTAGAATTGGTGCAGGAATTGGCGACTCTGGCCCCTGCGGGAAAATTTTAATTCGCGGTGAAACTGGATGGGAAATTATTCCTGAACTTGCTCCTTTACCGGGAGAATCAGTAATTGATAAACCCGGAAAAGGTTCTTTTTACGCGACAGATTTAGATATGTTGCTAAGGCGTAAAGGCATCCAAAATATTATTCTGGCAGGAATAACAACTGATGTTTGCGTCCACACCACAATGCGGGATGCGAATGATAGAGGTTACGAATGTTTGCTACTTTCTGACTGCACCGGTGCAACAGATTATGGCAATCATCTAGCCGCACTCAAGATGATTAAAATGCAAGGCGGCGTTTTTGGTGCTGTCGCTGATTCGGAAGCATTAATTAGCGCCATTAAAGAGTAGTTATTTCACAAACCACTTTCTTTTAATTCAAGGAGCAAAACCATGCTAGAAATTCCCAATCCAGAAATCATCACTCCCAGCTCAAAACTCCCTCAGCCACCCGATATCGAATTGGTGAACATCACCAAGCGATTTGGTTCTCTTTTAGCACTTGATAACGTTTCAACACGCCTGAAACCAGGAACTTTTCACGCTTTACTAGGTGAAAATGGAGCGGGTAAAAGTACGCTAGTGAAGTGTATCATGGGCTTCTACAATGCTGACAGTGGAGAGATTATAATTGATGGACAACCGCGCACTATTAACAGTCCTTACGATGCTTATCAATACAGTATCGGCATGGTTTATCAGCATTTTACTCTCATTCCCTCAATGACAGTAGCAGAAAATTTAGTGCTGACGCGGCCAGATACTCCTAACGTGATTAACTGGAAAGCTGAATATGAACAATTAGAAGCATTTCTACAAACTGCACCATTTAAAGTTGATTTGTACAAACCAGCAAATCAACTTGCAGCCGGAGAAAAGCAAAAGGTAGAAATCCTGAAACAAATCTACCTCAAAAATCGGTTTCTCATCCTCGATGAACCCACATCTGTACTCACGCCAGATGAAGCTGATGAAGTTTTAGGCTTACTCAAACAAGAAGTGAGTGCGGGACGTTTAAGCGTGTTACTTATTACCCATAAATTCCGAGAAGTAACATCATTTGCCGATGAAGTTACAGTTTTGCGAAGGGGAAAATTTGCAGGTAGTGGGTCAGTTAAAGACTTATCTACTTCCGAAATGGCTAAGATGATGTTGGGTGAGGAACGCAACGCTATTCAAATAGAAAAACTAGCCGAACTTCCGGGAGAACCTGTCATCAAAATTGAAGATATTTGTGCCAATGGTGACAACGGACTGGCGGCGGTAAAATCTGTAAATCTGACAGTTAGGAGGGGAGAAATTGTCGGGATTGCCGGGGTTTCTGGCAATGGTCAGCGAGAATTAGTAGAGGTGTTAGCAGGACAGAGAATTCCGACATCTGGACTATTAATGGTGAATGGAGAAGTTTATAAAGCAACTCGTCCAGAAATAGTCAAACATCGGGTTTTCTGCTTACCAGAGGAACCACTACGAAATGCTTGCGTTCCCCAGATGAGTGTTGGCGAAAATATGGCTTTGCGAAAGTTCGATCGTGCGCCAATGGCTAAAGGCAATTTGTTTCTAATTTTGAAGGAAATTCGACTAGCTGCAATGGCTTTAATTGAGAAGTTTTCGGTGAAAACTCCCTCAGTAGATACGCCAATTAGTCATCTTTCTGGTGGTAATGTACAACGAGCTGTGCTAGCAAGAGAGTTGTCAAATCATAACATTAATCTGTTAATTGCTGCTAATCCCTGTTTCGGGTTAGATTTTGCGGCGGTTGACTATATTCACTCCCAGTTAGTTGAGGCCAGAAATGAGGGTGTGGGTGTACTATTAGTGAGTGAAGATTTGGATGAGTTATTGAAATTAGCTGACAGAATTGTGGTGATGTCTGGCGGTAAGCTGGTTTATGAAAGTCTGATTGCAGATGTCGATATTCACGAAATAGGTCACTATATGGCTGGACATTAATCTTGTATTTGCCCTCAATGCTTAAGTAGGGTGGGCGCTCGCCGCAAACAGCCTGTAACTTATAGCAGAAGATAGTTGTCGGCGAGCGCCCACCTTACAATTCATTAATATAATGTTGGGTTTCGCTGTCGCTACACCCAACCTACTTGAGAATTAAAATTAGAGGTGAAAAAATGATTTCTATCCCAGCTAAACCCTATGACTATGAATTGCCAAATCTAAACAGCGTTGCCTTAATTGTCATTGATATGCAGCGAGACTTTCTAGAACCAGGAGGTTTTGGAGAAATATTAGGAAATGATGTCTCACTCCTGCAATCAATTGTGCCTACAGTTAAGCAATTATTAGAGGAATTTCGCAAATTCAACCTCCCCATTTTTCATACTATAGAAGGCCATAATAGCGATTTATCTGATTGTCCCATCTCTAAAATTAAACGGGGAAAAGGTAAGTTAACTATTGGAGATGTCGGCCCAATGGGTCGCATCCTCGTATTAGGTGAAGCCGGAAATGGTATTATACCAGAGTTAGCGCCGCTACCGGGCGAAATTGCGCTTTCAAAACCAGGTAAAGGTGCTTTTTCTCGCACTAAATTAGAATCGATGTTGCAGGAAAAAGGCATTACTCACCTGATTTTTGCGGGGGTGACAACAGAGGTTTGCGTGCAAACAACTATGCGCGAAGCTAATGACAGAGGATATGAATGTCTGTTAATAGAAGATGCTACTGCTAGTTATTTTCCTGAGTTCAAACAAGCTACTTTAGAGATGATTCGCGCCCAAGGTGGTATCATTGGCTGGACGACAACGGCGACGCAATTATTTAAAGCATTGAATCATTAAAATTTAACGCAAGTTTTACGTAAGGCCGCCCTTTCGGTAGTAAATATATCACCCAGAGGGCGGCGTTATAAACATAGATAGGACTTACGCATAGAGTCCCAGAAACCGGGTTTTTGAGAGAATCTGTGGGTCAAAACGAAGTATTTTCGTCAAAAAACCCGGTTTATGAGGTTGGGTGCGTAAGTCCTGAAACAATTACAATTATGCGTAAGTCTTATTTACATAACGCCGCCATCCGCCCCATTCTGTAATCTCGCGCTGTCCCTCACATAAGATAGCTTCGCCTAAAATTCCTAGAACCTCTTCACCGTCAGCTAAACGTACCTTACCTACGCATAATCCAGCGGGTTCTTTTAATAATATTTCGCTGATACCATCAGCAGGTATAGCCCAAACTTCAACTGCGATCGCAACTCCCCCATCTGCAACTCGCAGCATAGCTGGATAACGGTCTTTAATTGACCATAACCGATAACTGGGTTCCGTTACAGTCTCTCGCACAAAGCTACCGCCAACTGCTAACAAGTTATGGTTTAACTCTAGACCTCGCATCAAAGTACCATTAACGGCAAGATATACAGTTTGGATCATTTCAACAACAGGTATTTCCGTATAAGTAATCTAAGCGATCGCCCCTATTATAGGATAAAGCGTTCAAATCTCTATTATTTTTATTTCCGATTATCAAAAATATACTAATGGCTAATGGCTAATGGCTAATGGCTAATGGCTAATTAAAAACGATTGACTGTCGAGCAATTGCTAATTAAAAGTATAATTTATAGGACTTACGCAGGTCGTCCCAGAAACCGGGTTTTTGAGAGAATCTGTGCGTCGGGACGAAGTATTTTCGTCAAAAAACCCGGTTTATGAGGTTGGGTGCGTAAGTCCTGATTTCCTCAATTGAAAACTGATAAAAGAGATATTTTGTGACCCCAAATGAATCCCATAATGAATGCAAATGAAAGCAACATCATCTATATTGTTCTACCTCGATCTGCGGTAAAATATCTTTATCGCTTTGACCTGTAGTCAGCAATAGATAGAACATATAGGCAGATGGAACAAGAAACTTTACCGACAGAGGTTATACTTACCCACCCGCGCCAATCTCTGGGAAGTGTCCAGCTTGATTGGACACCGCAACCGGGAAATTATCTCGATTTAAAAGGTCAGACTTATGCTGTTTTAGAACGCCGTCACCGCTATCAATTGCGATCGGGGCGCTATCGCTTGCAGAAAATTGACTTGTACGTGCAGTCTGCACAACGGCCTACAGAGAAGAGTTTTGTCGAGGGGCACTGGGTTATAGGCGATGCCAGTTGTCGCTATAGTGCGCGATCGGAGATCATTCGCTGTGCGGTTAATCCAGAGGGGCCATGCGATCGCTGCCGCTTCTACGAAAAATCATGAGTTGCGCGATCGCTTGGGCGATGTCTCAGAATATGGAGGCGATCGCGTCTCCTCTCATTCTTAAGTTGCTTCATCATCTTCACTAATTATTTACTTTATCTTCATTCTTTATACCAAAAACCTCCCCCACAGCCAAGCGAGTACCATTAGCAAAATCCCATCCAGACTGAACTTTTTTCCCCGCTAACTGCACCTCGCGCAACAACAATAAACCCTCGCCAGTTTGCACGATTGGCCCCAAATTTTTGACAACTTTTACAACTTCTCCACACTTACCAGAAAGCTCAGATAAACTTGACCAATCTTGCTCTAAACGCCGCAAATCTGGCGGTAATTTTAACCAGTATTCAGAACCCAGGGGTGCAGTAGCGCTAATTTTTGCCGAATTGCCGCGAAAACTGGTAACACAGTCGGGGAAAAATCCTCTAATCTGATTGTGAAGTGCGATCGCACTCTGCGACCAATCGAGTACATAATCGGGATTTTTAATCAGCGGCGCATAAGTTGCCTCTGACGCATCTTGAGGAATCGCTTTCACTTCATCTTTCCCTAACTTTAACACAGTTTCTACTAATAAATCAGCTCCCAATTCTGATAACCTTTCCGCCAATGTTGCAGCATTATCTAAAAGAGTAATCCCTGCAAAAGCTTTCAATAGCATTGCCCCAGTATCCATACCAGCATCCATTAGCATTGTAGTAATACCAGTTTCCTTTTCGCCGTGATATAGACACCATTGAATCGGTGCCGCCCCCCGATATTTTGGCAAGATTGAGCCGTGAGCGTTGATACAGCCTAACTGAGGCATATCCAAAATTTCTTGAGAAAGGATCTGACCGTAAGCTACCACTATAAATAGATCGGCTTCTGTTTGTTTTAGTAAAGATAGTGTCTCAGTATCTTTTTTAATTCGTTGGGGTTGCCAGACTGGAAGATTGTGAGCAACAGCAGTTATTTTAACAGGGGAAGGTATTAATTGATTGCCACGCCCTCGGCGCTTATCTGGCTGAGTAACAACCGCAACCACCTCAAAGTCTGGATGATTTAGTAAATTTTCTAAACTAGGAACTGCAAACTGGGGAGTACCAAAAAAGACAATTTTCATGATAGGGGCTAGGGGAAGAAGGGGCTAGGGGCTAGGGAAGAAGGGAAAGAAGGGAAAGAGAATAAAACTAAGAGCTTCGTCGCGATCGCGCTTGCCGAACGGCGCGATCGATTTAAAATGCCCTAATGGTCTTGGCGGTTGCTATACTTTTACTATCCAACTAGCAATTAGTAATTAGCCATTAGCCATTAGCCATTAGCAATTACCCATTATTCTTCAGCTACATCTGGGCGGGGCCAAAGTAGGCGCACGCCCATAATGGCAAATCCGATCGCTGCGATCGCTTTTAGCCAGCGAGTAGGTAATACCTCCGCCGCCCCACCCCCAACTACAACCCCTATTAAGGTAGCTAACAACAGCGCCGTAGCTGTACCGAAAAAGACGGCGCGGGGAGATTTGGAACTGCTACCAAGGGCGATCGCAGCTAATTGACTCTTATCTCCCAATTCTGAAAGAAACACTGTAATAAAGCTTAATCCTAAAAGTTGCCAGTTCATGATATAGCTGATTTTCAATTGTTAGTAAAAAGTTAGTGCAGCACTTCCCACACCAGCATCATCGAGATCAGCAGCAAACTCACACCCGCCGATTTTTCTAAAGTTTTAGGCGAAATCCGAGTCCCTAGCCACTGTCCCAGTAAAACGCCGAGTAAACTGGTTGTCACCAGTGCGGAACCTGCACCTGCAAATACGATCCAAGGAGAGTGAGATTGAGCCGACATCAGCAAAGTTGTTAACTGGGTTTTATCTCCGATTTCGGCTAAAAAGATAGTCACGAAAGTGGAGGCAAAAACTCCCCAAGTCTTTGATTTCTGTTCCTTGTGCTGCTGATGCTGCTCAGTAGCACACTCAACTAAAGCTGGCTCTAATGTTAGTTCTACTTCTTTGAGTTGGGGAATTACGCCAGAGGGAGTAGGTGAGTAAGAAGCAGACAAACTGGGAGGGAAAGAAGAGAGTTTCACAGGCGATCTTGCTAAGTGCTGTTTATTTTCAGATTCTTTTCATTTTTCCAGAATAGCAGATAAAATGCAACCCTCCCACTAACAAAACTATTTCTGTGGTTAGATGTCAGGAGTGGCCAGGATGCCAACTTCGGAGTTAAAGCGGATCATTTCCAGAGAGCGATCGCCATACATATCCTGAATGTGTTCCACGCAACAGTCAATGGCAAAATCATTGACTTCTTCGGCCTCAACGCCATACATCTCGTGAAAAATGTCAGCTTGCACCCGACAGAAGCGGGGGCGATCGTCATAAATTCCGCATTCCCGCGTAGTGCGGTCAAAATTTATACACCATCCATCCTCTCCTACCAGGCTGAGGTATAGCTCCAATTCTTCGGGAGATAAATACTCATCCAAATCTGGGCGCTCTGTTGGGTCAAGGTAACAACAAGCACCACACTGCTTTACACAACGCCAAGTAGCCATTGTCTATAATTGCTCGTCAACATCTCTAGATGGGCAATGCCCACCCTAATATAGCCTTGATTTGATTATTTTTTGCGTTTTATTGATTTTTGTAAAGTTACTTAAAAAAAGGGTGCGATCGCCAAGTAAAATCAGAAGCGTGTTTTCTCATACACCGAGCTATCGAAACTTATTAAAGTCGAGAGGAAAAATGGACTTTTTAACCGATCTAGTCAACAATCTCAGCAGCATCAACTTTGAAGGCATTTTTAAGCTAGTTGCGCTCGCCGCAGTCGTGCTTT
>NZ_CACA01000287.1:0-36715 GCF_000180455.1 Kamptonema sp. PCC 6506 | reverse complement strand
ATGCACCAACTTTCAGACCCAAAAGTTAAAGATTTAGTGCTAATTGGCGGTGGTCACAGTCATGTAATTGTGCTGAAAATGTTCGGCATTAAACCGCTACCAAGGGTACGTCTAACTCTGATTAGTGATGTCTCTCATACTCCCTATTCGGGGATGCTTCCTGGTCACGTCGCGGGCTTCTACGATGAGGATGAATGCCATATCGATTTGCGATCGCTTTCTCAATTTGCCCAAGCCCAAATTTTTATTGACAAAGCAATTGCCCTAGACTTTGACAAAAATCAAGTAATATGTAGCAATCATCCCCCTATAAATTTTAACCTACTTTCCATTGATATTGGCAGTACCCCAAACACTCTCTCAGTAGCGGGTGCAGCAGCTTATGCAATTCCCGCCAAACCAGTACCAGAGTTTTTAGCTAACTGGAATCAGTTAATAAAAGAGAGGCAAAATTATCAAAAACCGCTTTGCATTGCCATAGTTGGCGGCGGTGCGGGCGGTGTAGAACTAGCCTTAAATATGCAATCTCGTTTGTTAGCAACTGATGCTATTAATTTCCAGAATATATCTAAGCAAAATATATCTAAGCAAATAGATAATTTATCTGTTGAATCTGTCAGCAAATCGGTGGTAAAATTTCACTTATTCCATCGAGATCGAGAACTGACGATCGGTCATAACCAGCGAGTACGCCGCCGCCTTAAAGAAATTCTTATTAGTCGGGATATTAAATTACATTTAGGTGAAACAGTATGTGAAATACAAAAAAACAACTTAAATTTACCAATTACCAATTACCAATTACCAATTACCAATTACCAGCTACCAATTACCAATTACCAAATCCACTGCGAATCAGGTTTAACATTGGAATGCGATCGCATTTTTTGGGTGACGCAAGCCTCAGCACCTAATTGGATAAAAGCATCGGGTTTATCTACTGATTACAAAGGGTTTATTCAAGTTAATGACTATCTGCAATCGGTTTCTCATCCTCACATATTTGCCGCAGGTGATATCGCTACAATGGTTAATCATCCGCGTCCCAAAGCAGGAGTATTTGCTGTACGCCAAGGTAAGCCGCTATTTGAAAATTTGCAGCGATTATTATTAGAAAAACCCCTGAAAGCCTTTGTCCCACAGAAACAATATCTCGGACTAATTGGTACTGGAAATAAAAGTGCGATCGCATCTCGCGGCCCTCTGATGTGGGAATCACCCTTATTGTGGCGCTGGAAAGATTGGATCGATCGCAAATTCATGAAAAAATTCAGCAATTTATAGCAACCTTCTTAGATGATACCCCCCAGAGCGGCGTTACGGATACCTGTACTCATCGCCCTAAAAGCTTCACCAAACCGATTCCCCCAAAGTAAAGGCAAAGAACAGCACCCCCTAAAAGAGTTTGAGTTAGAGGGTCAGTAGAAGGTGTTAAAACTGCTCCTAAAACAGCAGCACCTAGAATCACGTATCGCCAACCTGAAAGCATTTGTCCCGAAGAAACAATCCCTAAAATACCCAATATCACTTGAACTATCGGGATTTCAAAAGCTAAACCAGTGCTGAACATGAGCAGTAGTACAAATTCAAAATATTTGTCAATTGACCACAACTGCTCGACCACACCCTCCCCATAGTTAACAAAGAAATTTAACGCAGCGGGAATTAACAGCAAGTAAGAAAAAACCAATCCACCTATAAATAAAACACTAGACCCCAAGAAAACAGGCCCCATCAACCTCCGCTCGCGGCGAGTCAAGCCTGGTAAGACAAACATTGCTATCTGGTAGAGTATGAAGGGGCTAGCAACCAATAAACCGCTGTAACCAGCTACTTTCAGCGAGACAAAGAAAAATTCTCCCGGAGCTAATTGTAGAAATTTCACGCCATTTGCCGGGATTTCTAGTAGTTGTACGATCGGTTTAATGGTCAGAAAACAACCGATCATACCCCCAGCAACAGCAAGCACCGAATAAAAGATTCGCTGTCGCAATTCCTCCAAATGGTCAAATAGCGACATCTCTACCTCATCAGGGAGTTCGTCGAGATATTCCCCTTCTAGGTTGCGAGGTTCGATCGCAACGTCAGTAGTCGTTGCAATACTTAGATTTTCTGGGGTGGCGGGTGAGAAGTTATTGTCCGAACCCTGTTCGGGTGTCTCCGGGTTAGAAGGCAGCGTCATAATCGATTTGAGAGTTTAAATTTGAAATTAGGGAAACACTTGTCCAGCGATCGACGACTAATAAAAGCTATGTGAACTATTGTATAGAGGTTAGTTACAGTGCGGAAGTCTTTTATCAAGGATTTATGCTGTTGAGATTGCTTATGTCAGCTCAACTCGCCTTTCCTGTTAGATCGAAGAGTAGTTATGCGAAAATTCTGGTTAAAAATAAGCTGGAGAGCTATTTTTAAATAGAAATGTATTTTTCCCTTCCCCGATCTGGGCTTCAATCCTATGAAAATAGCAGTATCATTGAAAAAAATTTGGATTTATTTTATATCTATGCGTAAAATCAAACTTTTCTACTTTTTACTCCTTAATTTGTTCTTGTTGAGCTTTTTGTTGAGCTTAAGTATTCCCCTGACTTTTGCTCAAAACAGTAGCACAGATGTGCTTGAATATCCGACAATGAGAAATCTTCTGGATGCAGGAAACTATGCTGAGGCTGTAGACCGCATCGAGCAAGATTGGGAAAATCAATATCAGTCATATTTTAAAGAAAATTTCTCAACTCAGCCACAGACTGCTGACCAAATAGCACAAACTCTTTCTCGTCTCGCTGTTCAAACTAAGAAAAAGCCCGCTCTAATCTATATTCTCCCCCGCGCAGATCAACTGGAATTACTATTACTCACTCCCGATCGCCCTCCCTTCCGCCAAAGTGTACCCGCAGCTAAACGCGAGGCTTTGCTTCCAGTTGTTAAAGACTTTATTTCTCAAATTACTAATCCGAGGAAAATCAATACTACTAGCTATTTAAGCACTGCTCAGCAACTTTACGAGTGGATAATTGCACCTCTGGAATTAAATTTACAAGCTCAAAAGATTGATACATTACTTTTTTGTGTTGGTAGTGGACTGCGTACTTTACCTCTGTCAGCTTTGCATGACGGCACTCGTTTTCTCACAGAAAAGTACAGTATAGCTCGCATTCCTGCTTTCAAATTTACAGAATCTAAGTATGCTGACCTCAAAAGCTCGAAAGTTTTAGCAATGGGGGCATCAGATTTTTCTAATTTTTCCGATCAACAACCTTTACCGGCTGTACCATTAGAATTAAAGACAATTGCTCAATTGTGGCCGGGTGAATCTTTTCTCAATGAAGATTTTACTTTAGTTAATTTACAGTCGGAGCGGTTGCGGCAACGTTTTGGTATTATTCATTTAGCAACCCATGCAGAGTTTAAGGCGGGAACTCCTAATAATTCCTATATTCAGTTTTGGGATACTCCCTTACGTTTAGATCAAATGAGGCAGTTGGGTTGGAATAATCCGCCTGTGGAACTGTTAGTTTTGAGTGCTTGTCGCACTGCTTTAGGTGATAAGGATGTGGAGTTAGGATTTGCGGGTTTAGCGGTACAGGCGGGTGTGAAATCGGCTTTAGCTAGTGTTTGGTATGTTAGCGATGCCGGGACTTTAGCCTTGATGAGCGAATTTTACCATCAGTTGCGGACTGCACCTATTAAGGCTGAGGCGTTGCGGCAGGCTCAAATTGCGATGATTCAGGGTAAAGTGCGTTTGGAAAATGGTCAGTTACAAAGTTCTAGAGGTGGGGTGATTTTACCGCCTGAGTTTGCAGAAATTGGGAACGAAAATCTATCTCATCCTTACTATTGGGCGGCTTTTAGTATGATTGGAAGTCCTTGGTAATTGTTAGTTGTTAGTTGTTGGTTGTTGGTTGTTATCTTACCTAACGCCGCCCTCTGGATGGTAAAGATACCAATTAGAGGGCGGCGTTACAAACAATAAGCGTAAGGTGGGCGCTCACCGCAAAAATCTTGTCACGAGTAGCTAATATGGTTTCGGAGAGCGCCCACCCTACAAGTTATATAAGCGTTTAGTGATGTCCAACTACTTATATATTAATCTCGTGCTAATCTAAAAGTAATGTGATATCTAGCACCATGAGGGTTTGATCGTGTTAAATGGCATTAAACAGCAAGTGGTCGTTGGCAAGAATGGCAAAATTGAAATTCAAACGTCTGAGTTAGCAGAAGGAATTGTTGTTGAAGTGATTGTTTTAGTTGAACAAGATGGTGTTGAGACGAATACTAGCCAATCTATTTCACAAGATGCGACAGAGTATTTGCTCTCTACTGAAGCCAATCGTTATCAGTTGATGACCGCTATTCAAAATATCGAAACAAAAACTAATTTTCATCCTACAAGATCGGAGATCGCGCCTTCATCAAGTAACCTAGCACAGCTTAACTGGTAATCACAGACAGTTTTAATTTTTAATTTTTAATTTTTAATTACAAAGTGCTACCAAACATGGTATTCTGGATGATACTAGCTGTTTCGTGTGCTGTAGCCACTCATGGAAAACTGGGAATTTCTGCTACAGAAGGAAGGCGATCGCGCCTGGTTGCCTCTGGAATCGCCCGATGTGGAAATTCTAGAAGGCCGCTACCGCGTTGTAGCCCGTTCTCTGCTTGTCAATGCGGAGATCGAAGTTCGCATTACTCATCAACTTACGGATGAAGTACCCCCCCAGCGACGAGTCCAGAAGCGTTCGACTCGGACTAACCCGGAAGGGTTGATGGTTGTCATTCCCTACACTAGCCTGAAACCTGGGATTTGGGAACTCTGCTGTTTGGCAAATTTAGACGCAGATTCAGGGCAAACTAGCCAGCATACGGTTCAGTTGCAAGTTTTGCCGACTGAAGAGGATTTAGAGTTAGAAGAGTCTTTTAGCCCCACTAATGAGGGTTCTACATCGACGATCGCAGTTTCTCAACCAGAGGAACAAACCCCAATTTCTCAACCCTCAGCATCCGCGATCGCGAAGTCAGCCGAAGATATCGCCAATACCCAGGAAGTAGAACCGTCTAACCCCGCCGCATCAGAAAAAATCGAGGCTATACAGGTAGAAACTTCTGTTGATAATGCTGAAAGGACTTCTCCAAAACCTGTTACTGCTCAAACAAAGCTAAAACTAGAGGAGTTACAATCTACAGCCAAGAAACTATCAGTTTCACCAGCAAATTCTGCATTGGATAATTTGTCCTTATCGGAATTTGACCTGCGGTTGACCTTAGAAAAGCAAAGCTATGTGGCTCAATTAGGTCAACCTTTGATTATTTATGGGCAAGTTGAGATTGTAGAAAACTCGGAATTATCTAACAGCAAAACTCTCACTGCTGAAATTCAAGCAGAACGATTGCAAAGAGCGATCGCGAAATTAGAAGTACAAATTTGCCTTCGCGATCCCCAAACTGCCAAAGTTTTAGTCGATACTAGACAACCTTTGCCCCAGCAGCTTTCTCCCTGTATTTTTGCCTGCGTGATTTACCTACCTTCTGAGTGCAAAACCCGTTTAATGTTGGGAGAAGCAGTGTTGTTGGACGGTACTACGCCATTAGCGACGGAATCTTTTACGATTACGGCAGGTTTGGAAAATTTACTGGAGGTAATTGTACAAAATTTTAGTGAAGAAAATCATCAAGCAACTACTCCCGAAACATTAGCAAAGCAGGATGAAGTCAGCCTAAATCAATCTTTTAGTAATCTGACAGAAACTCTGAAAGAAGCTACGCCTTCGGAATTTCCCCTTTCACCACGAGGACAACTCCCTCCTCAAATTACAACTCGCCCAGGTGCAATTACTGCCAACCAATCTTTAGATTTACCTGCGTTTGGTCATGGACTTAGCGATGGTAGCGGTAAAATTGTTTCCTCAGAAATTGCCCCTCTATTAGAATTAGCGGCAAATTTAGAGAAAAAGTCAAAAACTGAGGAAGCTAATGTAGAGAAAAAGTCAAAAACTGAGGAATCAAAGGTAGTACCTCTGTTCAAATCGACTCCTACTTTCAGCGATCTGTTAATAACATCGCTGGCGGGGGAGTCAGAGGGAAAAAATGGCAATCCTAACCCTAGTATTACTTCTGAAGCGTCTGCTAATTCAGAACAGGATGGAGATCGGGAATCAGACAGTGGTTTAATGATGTCAGAACCAAAGTTAGCCGATTCTCTACCTGCGGTAGAACAGGGATTTAGAAGTTTAAAACTGCAAGATCGGTTTTTGACGCGACTGAGCTCTTTAGCGAATGATACTGAATTTTCGGAATGGTTGAAGGCAAGTATGCCACCCTCGCCGGAAAGCCTGGATATAAAGGGGGAAGAGGGTTCGGGAGAGATTTTGAGTGCGGATGGAGGGGAGGGAAAATCAATCCCAGAGGACGAAGAAATTAAGGGTGGCGATCGCGAAACTAATCCCCCAACTCCGGGTAAACCTGACTGGGTAGCAAGAGAGTTTGTCGTATTTGACGATCCCCTACCGCCGCGACAGGCGAAAAAGGCGAAAGTAGAGGTGGAGAGCGATCGACAACAGGAGCAAACTCAGCGTATCCCTTATATTTTACCCGAAGAGGAGCCGGTGCCGACTCCAGTTTTGGACGTACTTAGTAAGGAAATTGTCGCTGGAAGATTAATTAAAGTCCGCGTTCGTTTACCGGAGCTGATGCCTCGGATTTATGTGAAAATCTGGGTTTACGATCGCCAAAGTTACGTAATTTTAGATGGGCCGCGTTGGATCGCGGAGTTTTCGCCGAATGGGTTAGGGAATATTGAGGCGATCGCGGAGTTAGAAATTGCATTCGGAAGTTTAGAAGTAGAATTTGAGGCGATCGCAGTGGAAATGCAAACTTTACGGGAAAGCCATAAAGCAACCGTTCACCGTCGAGTTGTACCTCCAGCCGCTCCTAGTTTACCTTTAGATAAGTGATTTAGATAGATTTGGGTAAATTTTTGTCAATTACTTAGGACTTACACGCGATCGCAGTAAGTCCTGTTTCTGTTACTCATTAATTGCTGAAACTGCTAATGAAGAGTTGCGTATAAAGATAGCCGAATCGAGCTAAAAAGTCAATAACTTACCCAGAGTATGAAGTTTTGGTAAATCTGCTATGCACTTTTCACATCACCACGTTATATTAGGAATATAAGAATACACAAATGAGACGAAGGGAATGTTCACCATGAACAGAATTGGCCAAAGAAACTTGACAAAGGTAGCTGAAACCCACCGTGCAAACCTCCACAAGAGACTGCTGCATCGCTTAGACGTAGCCAAAGCTAACGGTGATGAAAATTTAATCCGCATCCTAGAAGATGAAATGAGAAAGCTTTAAGGCAGCCACAACAAGAGATTGCCTTTGCTTAATCATCAAAGAGTTGTCTACAGGCTACGTAATGCCCCTAACTTCTTGTTGTTCAGTGTTCTCTCCTCTCTTAGTTGGTTTAAACAAAACCCGGTTTCCTCAAGAAACCGGGCTTTTTTGTTAACGGTTAAGGGTTAACGGTTAACCGTTAACCCTTAACTCGAAAATCTCCCGTTTCCCCGCTCAAGAGATCCCTAACGTCCCCCGACGACGACATTTTTAATCCGCAAATGGGGGCCGCCGACACTCACGGGTAAGCCACCTTGACCACCTTTCCCGCAACCGCCGTAAGCATAAACCGAGTCATTACCGATCGCCTCAATATCTTTTAACGTCTGAAACACATTTCCCGTCAGCGTCACATCGCTTACAGGTTCAGCCAAACGACCATTACGGATCATATAACCTTCCGCCGCCGCGAAGGTAAACATTTCCCCATTGGTTTGTCCGCCTAACATCCGCACTGCATAAACGCCTTCCTCAATATCAGCAAGCATCTCTTCTAAAGAATGTTCGCCTGATGCGATCGCAGTATTCGTCATTCTCACAATTGGGGGATAACCTGCACTCAAAGCACGAGCATTTCCCGTTGGTACTTCACCCATTTTGCCGGCAGTTTCGCGATTGTGCATTCTTGTCGTCAAAACTCCATCTTTAATTAAATACTTGCACTGTGCTGGTACACCTTCATCATCGTATTTTAGAGTTCCGGGAAGTCCCGGCAAAGTTGCATCATCAACCACATTTAACTGTGCAATTGCTAACGGTTTTCCCAGAGTTAGTAACTCCTGCATTCTAGGATTTTCGTAAATACCGTCAGCTTCCGACAAATGACCGAAAGCTTCGTGAATAAACACGCCGGAAAGGTAGGGATCTAAAATTACAGTGTATTGACCGCCCTTAACCGGTTTTGCCTCCAACTGCTTAACAGCTCTGAGTGCGGCGGATTTCACTTGGTCTTCAACATTCGCCAGAACATTGTAATCCGAGCGCGAGTGGATCGACTCAAAACCTTGGCGGACGACACCATCTTCTCCCCGCGCGATCGCGCCAAAACGCCCCGTCACATCCAAGCGTTCTTGAGCGATAGAAGTACCTTGAGAATTGACAAAATAAGTAATCCCAAAGCGATCGCTGTAACCTATCATCGTCGTCTGAATTCGCGGGTCAAAATCCAGCAAGATTTGATTATAATTCTGCATCAAAGAGCGCTTTTCTTCCAGAGATACAGTGCGCGGATCGCGACCAAATTCCACAGCAACATAATCTTGAATGGGGGTAACTTCTGCCAACTTAGTAGTTTCTGTACCCACTAAATGAGCTTGAGAAATAGCTTCCTCAATGCGGTTTTTTAACTCAGCTAAGCCATTGAAAGTCACAAAACTCCATCCCCCCTTATGACAGGCGCGGATGCCGCCAGCGAGGGAAAAACTGCGGTTAACGCCATCCAACTGCGGGCCGCGAAAACTAATTGCCGTTGACTCGCTCTGTTCAGTGCGAATTTCGAGATAATCCACGCGATCGCTAAAGGATGCGATCGCCTCCGCCAAATGCTCTTGCATTAAATTTTCCACGCTCTGATTCACTCTCTTGAAAAAAATTAAGAATTACTAACTCCAGTTTAACCTGTATATATTTAAATCGAAAGCCAGACTGAGATCACAATACACTGCTTGCATAAGTGCTAGAACCCCATAAATAAGATATCAAAGTTCCACAGCAAAATCTCATTTTCACAATAAATCTAGTTCTACTGGAAACCATTAGCTAAAACTCAGCTTATGAAATTCCGATTCGCCCCTTACTTAGCAGCACTTTCAGCAGTAGCAGTGATTGGGTCAAGTATCTGGTTGCTAGATTGCTCAGAACAAGAGCAATTGCAGCAGAAAAACCGCGTTGATACGGTAAAAGATTTAAGTATAGTTCCGGTAAATTTCAAAGGTAATTTAAACTCGCAGCGATTTGTCGCCCAGAATTTAGTCGCTCAAATCTACGTCCACCCAGAGATTCCAAAAGCTAAAGCTTTGTGGGTACGAATTGGCAGCGCGTTAGTAGCAGTATTGACAGGACTTTTAGTGTTTAAATGGACGCGCGAACCCATAAAATTACGAGAAATTGTACAAGAGACAACCGGAAAACTTCGAGAAAGCGAAGTTAAATATCGCGAACTGGTGGAAAATGCTAATAGCATTATTGTCAAAGTAGATGCCGTTGGTAAAATTACCTTTTTTAACGAATTTTCCCAAAGATTCTTTGGATACTCGGAGGAAGAAATTATCGGCAAAAATGCAATAGGAACAATTATTCCTCATACAGATTCCTCTGGAAATGACCTGGCAGCAATGGGTGAAGATATCTTACAACACCCAGAAAAATATATTTGCAACGAACACGAAAATATCCGCAAAAATGGAGAGTTAGTCTGGGTTTCGTGGCGAAATAAAGCGCTTGTGGATGACAACGGATGCTTTAAAGAAATCCTAGCTATTGGTAATGATATTAGCCGTCGCAAACAAGCAGAAAAAGCCCAAAAAGAAAGTTACACTCTCTTGCAAGCAGTCATTGAAAGTATTCCAGATCCAATTTATGTCCGCGATCTTCAGGGACGCTATGTACTCGCTAACAGTGCCACGATCGAGGCTTTTGACAGACAGCCAGAAGAAGTTATCGGTAACAGCGATTCGGAGTTATTATCGCCGGAAATTGCTCAGGAGTTCCTAGAAATAGATCGCCAAATTATTGCTACTGGAAAATCGCTTACTTATTCACAAGATTTTGCACTCAGGGGTGAAATACGGAGTTTTCTCACTACGAAAAGCGTATACCGTGACTCGGAAGGAAATGCACTCGGAGTGATTGGGATTTCGCGAGATATTACTGAACGCAAACAGGCAGAAATCGCCCTCCAAAGAGCCAACGAAGAACTAGAAAATCGAGTTGAAAAGCGAACAGCAAATTTAAAGCAAGTGTTGAAGCAATTGCAGACACAGATTGCAGAGAGAGAACAAGCTGAGGAAGAATTAAGAAAGAGCGAAGAACGTTGGCAATTAGCTCTCAAGGGTACTAATGATGGAATCTGGGATTGGAATCCAAGAAATAATGAACTATTCATGTCTTCTCGTTGCAAGGAAATGTTAGGGTTTGAAGAGTGGGAAATAGAAAATGACTTAAATGCTTGGTATAGCCTCCTACATCCAGACGATCTTGACAGGGTGATAAATGCAGGCCAAGATAACCTAGAGGGAAAAACTCCCTATTTCATTGCCGAGTATCGTATTCGCTGCAAAGATGACAGCTACAAATGGATTTTGGGTAGAGCCAAAGCACTGCGAAATGAAGAGGGACTACCAGTGCGAATGGTTGGCTCAATTGCAGATATTACAGCTCGTAAACTTGCTGAAGAAGCATTGCGGGAAAGCGAGGCAAAATTTCAACATCTTTCAGCTAATGTGCCGGGAATGCTTTACCAATTTCTGTTGCGTGCAGATGGTTCTGCGAGCTATCCTTATATAAGTCCTGCTTGCCGTGAAATCTTTGAGTTAGAGCCAGAAACGGTTAAACAAAATATAACTTTAATACACGATCTAATCCACCCTGATGAGCGGGAGTATTACGAGCAATTAGTTGCTCGTGCCGCTCAAACTCTACAACCTTGGGATTGGGAAGGCCGATTTGTTCTACTGTCAGGCAAGATCAAATGGATTCAATCCATTTCTCAGCCTGAAGATTTAGGCAATGGAGATAGTATCTGGCATGGTTTAATTACTGATATTAGCGATCGGAAACAAGCTGAGGAAGCCTTGCGTCAAAGTGAAGAACGCTGGCAGTTAGCGCTTAAAGGCAACAGTGATGGTATCTGGGATTGGAATATCAAAACTAATGAACTATTTACATCTGCCCGGTCTAAAGAAATAGTAGGATATGAAGACCATGAAATCGGAAATCAGCTAGATGAATGGACGGCCATTGTGCATCCAGACGATCTTAATTTGGTGATGGACGCTATGCAAGATCACCTCAATCAGAAAACCCCCTATTACGTCACAGAGCATCGCCATCGGTGCAAAGATGGAAGCTACAAATGGATTCTAGGTCGAGGGAAAGCACTATGGGATGAAGAGGGAAAACCCGTGCGAGTGGTTGGTTCCCATACCGATATTAGCGATCGCAAACAAGCGGAAGAAGCATTACGACAAAGTGAAATGCGAGAACGAGAAAAATCGCAACAACTTGAAAAGACCCTTGTGCAATTGCGCTCTACTCAAGCTCAATTGATTCAAACTGAAAAAATGTCTTCGTTGGGGCAATTAATTGCAGGTATTGCTCACGAAATTAATAACCCTGTCAATTTTATACATGGTAACATCACCTATGTCAATGATTACGTTCAAGAATTACTCGGTCTGCTAGAATTATATCAGCAGAAATATCCCCAACCCAGCGGCGAAATCGTAGATCGAATTGAAGAGATTGAGTTAGAATTTCTAAATGAAGATTTAGCCAAAATTTTATCATCAATGAAAGTCGGAACTGAGCGCATCCGCTCGATTGTCTTATCTCTGCGAAACTTTTCGCGGTTAGATGAATCTGACATGAAGCAGGTTGACATTCATGAAGGCATTGAGAGTACATTGTTGATTTTACAGAACCGTTTTAAAGGGAAAAATAACTATCCTGAGATTCAGTTAGTCAAACAGTTTGGCGCTCTGCCACTGGTGGAGTGCTATGCTGGTCAGCTAAATCAAGTTTTTATGAATGTAATCGCCAATGCGATCGATGCGATTGAGCAGAGATTTAAAGGGCAATCTGTTGAGCAAATAAAAGCTAATTTGGGTCGGATTGACATCTGTACTAAAGTTAGCGATCGCGAAACAGCGATCGTTCAAATTACCGACAACGGTTCAGGAATGCCGGAAGCAGTAAAAGCTCAAATTTTTAACCCATTTTTTACAACAAAAGCAGTCGGCAAAGGTACTGGCTTAGGACTGTCAATTAGCTACCAAATTGTGGTAGAACAACATAAAGGTAAACTAGATTGTGTTTCAGAAGTCGGTCAAGGAACAACCTTTATAATTGAGATTCCAATTCGGCAAAACCCGTAATGAATTGAAAATTAAAAATTAAAAATTAAAAATTAGCAGATTGACTGCCGCTAAATCAAGCTGAGAAAAACAGGATTTACGCACCCAACCTCATAAACCGGGTTTCGGCTTCGCTCAACCAGCAGTTTTTTTACGAAAATACTTCGTTCTACCTGCCTCCTACATAAGAGCCTTCTACCTCCTGCCTTCTGCGTGACCCACATATTCTCTCAAAAACCCGGTTTCTGGAGCCCTGAGCGTAAGTCCTAAAAAAGCTGAAACTCTATCAGTGCTTAAGTTGGAACGCTGTTGACCCAATCTTAACCCTATTTTATCCAATCTAAAATCGAAATAACCCTTTAGCGATATGATGCTGCATCAATCTGTAACTATCCCACAAGAGTAGATCGTTCCGTGAAAAAGCTATGAAATATGAACTGATTGCTTTGATCGCTGAGTCCTGGCGGGCAATGGCACACAATGGACGCTGGATGTCTTGGAATTTGTTTCTAGCATTAGTACCCTTAGCCGTGAGTTTTTTACTATTTTACCGACCGCGATCGCGCTTTCTGCTGTGGGGTACAGCATTCCTCTTAGGGGCAACTTTCTTGCCCAATACCCGCCATGTTGTGGCCTATGGAGTTCACCTGATCCGAGATCTCGGCAAAACTTACGTACTTGGCGCGATCGTCATCACGGTGCTACTGATGGCTCTGGATATCTGGGTCTTACGACAGCGCGGAGCTCGCTCTCTCCGCTGGTGGGGTGGTTTTCTCGCCTTCATCGCCTTCCTACCAAATGCACCCTACGTTTTAACAGATATCATTCACCTGATCGACCAAATTCGCTGGGGGTACTCAGTTTGGGTTATTACCCTTGCCTTAATTCCCCAATATCTACTATTTATGGTCGTAGGTTTTGAAGCCTATGTCTTATCTGTGATTAACTTAGGTTATTACTTGAAGCAACAGGGTTTGGGTCAATTCATCTTAGTCGCCGAGTTAATCGTACACGGTCTTTGTGCTATTGGCATTTATCTAGGACGATTTATACGTTTCAACAGTTGGGACATCATCACTAACCCCGACGAGCTTGTTAACACCGTCATGAACGATCTCATCGGCAAGCGTCCTGTTTTGGTGATGGTTGTAACCTTTCTAGTGATTACCTGCTTATATTGGCTGATGAAGCAAGTTAGTTTGGGGATTAGCCAGCAACACTTAAAAAGTAAACCGCAGGAGGATTTGGCAAACGGGAATGCAACTTCTTCCGGGCCAATTTCCTAGTCAGATGGGGAAGATAGGATGGGGGAGATAGGGATTAGGGAAAGAGGAAGAGAGGGGAGATGGGGAAGATGGGGAAGATGGGGAAGATAGAGGAAGATAGGGGAGATGGGTAATTAGCCATTAGCCATTAGCCTGTCTTCCATTAGCAATTAGCCATTAGCCATTACCAATTATTGATTGTGACTCGACTCACAAGCTCTGAGGGTATCTTCTCACAGGTTTAAAGCGGTTGCGATCGCGCATTTTTACCCAAAACATCACGCTTTCTCCACCCTAAGAATCACGTTGTACTTCTGGGAAACAGGAGATTATAAAAGAGTAGAGTTCAGGAAAAAACCCATGCCTCCAGTCCAACTTCTCCCCGGTGCCATCGCTGAAATGCTTGCTTGTGTAAGCGATACAGGCGTTCTCACTTTAGCCGATCGCTACGGTTTAATGGCAGCAGCTTTTGACGAGTCCCTAAATGATGATGACAGAAGTGCTGCTAACCGCTTACTGCGATCGGTAATCAAAGGTCGTGTGAAAATGGTTAACGAACTCTCCGCAGCAGCCTAAGCGATTAAGTAGAAAACAGCAGACACAAGAGAAAAGAATCGATCTCCTCATTTTGAGAAGCAACCTTGTAAGTAGAAGGAAGAAGGAAGAAGGAAGAAGGAAGAAGGAAGAAGGAAGAGGGATTTAGTTATCTAGGAGAGAAGGAAGAATGTTTATACAGTCAGCTTTTTAGCCATCCTTATCTTATGTTTAATTAGGTGGATTTGCTTAAGTGCGCGATCGCATCTTTCCCGCCTCAAATATTTTTTGATTAAAATCCGTAAAATTCATCTTACAAGTTCATCCGGTTGGGTGATGTGTAAATCTAATTAATTATTTAATCTAAACTCTATATTATTTCCTCTTCGTCTTGTCATTATTTTAAATGAATCGCTCCCTACTAAAATCCGATATTTTATCAGAAGTCAAAGCCTGTCTACACTTAGCAATTCCCTTAGCCGCCGCCCAACTCGCCCAAGCAGCCACCAATTTTTTTGATACCCTGATGATGGGTTGGCTGGGAACTCAAACCCTAGCCGCTGGAGCCTTGGGTGCAATTTCTTTTTCTACTTTTTTGTTAATTACTACAGGCATAATTTCAGTTGTGGGAGCACTCGCAGCCGTAGCTTTTGGTAGCGGAAAAATTGACCGAGTAAGTCGTCTTGCTTGTCAAGGAATTTGGCTATCAACAGCCCTTTCTATACCAGTAATGATCTTACTTTGGTACTCTGGCCCTATCCTGATGCTTATGGGTCAAGAACCGAGCAATGTTATTTTAGCAGAAACATATCTCCGAGCTATTATTTGGGGATTTCCGGCAGCGATGGGATTTGCAGTATTGAAAAATGTTGTTTCCGCACTGAATCAACCCAATTCTGTGATGCTTATTACAGTCAGCGGCGTATTGCTAAATGTAGTGGGCAATTATATACTGATGTTTGGTAAATTGGGTTTTCCTGCTCTCGGATTAGCGGGAATTGGTTGGGCTAGTACGATTTCTTTTTGGGTGACATTCGCAGCAGCGATTAGTTTTATTTTCATAAATCCGAAGTTAAGAAGTTACCAAATTTTTCGTTCCTTGTTTAAGTTCGATCTCAAATTATTTCGGGAACTTGTTCGCACGGGATGGCCAATTGGTATACTATTTACAGTAGAAACTGGATTGTTTGCAATCACCACTTTATTGATGGGATATTTGGGAACGGTTACTTTAGCTGCTCATCAAATTGCTTTACAGACAGCAGCAATTACCTTTATGGTTCCCGTAGGTATTTCCTATGCAACGACGATTAGAGTTGGGCAAATGGTAGGGCGCAACGATGCTGAGGGTGCTAGACTTTCGGGATATGTAGGTATTGGCATCGGGGTTTGTTTTATGACTTGCACGGCGCTACTTTTCTGGACTATTCCCGATAAAATTGTTGCCATGTATATTGATACCAATAATCCTGAAAACTTGAGTGTAGTTAAAACTGCCATTTCTTTATTAGGAGTTGCAGCAATGTTTCAAATTTTTGATGGAATGCAAGTAATTGCTGCTGGTGCTTTACGGGGTTTGAAAGATACAAAAGTGCCGATGTTGATCGGCTTTTTTTCCTACTGGTGCGTAGGATTATTCAGCGGTTATCTACTCGGAATCCAACTGAATTGGGGCGGTGTGGGTTTGTGGTTAGGTTTAGTATTGGGACTAGCTGTTACTTCTGTCACTTTAACTTGGCGTTTCACTGTTGTTTCTGGGGAATTAAGGAGAAGTTAATTGTTAATGATTAATGGTTTACTTCTTTTCGCTTGAGATTAAGCTAAAGATTTGCCATGTAAAGATTTTTATCTCGCACCAGAGGAACTAAATAATTTGATAAGAGCAGCAGTCCGATCTGGTGTATGATAGAGCCACATCATCGGTAATATGTATGGGTCGTCTTACCAATCGTGCTTTTGATATCCTACGGGCAGAAGTTGATCGATGTGCCGCCGCTGAAAGTTTCGGGGGTCAAGTGCAGCAGCAGATTGTGATGAAGCGGTTAGAGAAACTGCGATCGCAATCAGGCAACTTTGCTTCGGCGGAAGAATTACGCGAGACAGTGAAAGATATATTTCCTAATTTTAGCAAGAAGGCGATCGATGCAGCAGCCAAAGCCAATCGTCCAGCGGGGATATTAACTAAAATAGCTTGGGTCGGTACTTTTGTAATTGGGGCGGCAGGTTTTATTTCCGTACTCAATCTGCCTTTTCCGATGATTAGATGGCCAGTAGCGAAAACAGCACCGATATTATTGTTACCTAGCTACATTAGCATGGATTACAACTATCGGCAAGCGATCGCGAAAGTCGAACAAGCAGATCAACTTGTTAATAAAGCTACCGCTAGTGCAGATTTCGATTTAGGGGAAATTAAAGCTAAAGAAGCACAAAAGCATCTCGACGCTTTACCAGTTTGGTTTTTAGGATATTATCCTAGAGCCTACTGTACTTTTTTTGGTTGTACTTGGCGATTTACCTTCGATGAATTTGAAGCCGCACGCAAAAATATAGGGCGCATGGAAGCCCAAATTTTCCAGCAGAAAAATGCCCTAACTCAGCTAACTAAAACAGAACAAGAACTTAATACAGCCAAACAACAATATCAGCAAGCAAAAACGGCCCCAGATCGGCAAAAAGCTAGTGCAGCTTGGCAAAGTGCCATCGATCAGTTGGATGAAATTCCTAACGAAACTTTGGCGGGAGAAATGGCCGGGAAAAAACTGCAAGCTGCTAAAAGAGACTTTCAAGAAGTTGGTGGTGTCGCTACTGGAAGTCAACTTACTGATAATTTAATTGAAGCAGCAAAAGAATTTGGGATGTCAGCCGCAGTTGCTTCTCAAAATCCTCCGCATTCTGCCGAAAAATGGGAACAAATAGCAGATTTATGGCAAGAATCTATCCAGCGACTTGAGCAAGTGAGTTCCGATAATCCCGGTTATCTTGATGCTCAAAATAAATTAGCTCAATATAAAACAAATTTGGGGACTGCACAGTTAAGGCTGAAAATTGAGGAACAATCGGCAGAGGCTTTAAATGAGGCAAAATCAGCGATTGCAGATTGGCAAAATTTAGCTCTTTCTGAGAGTCCAGATCGCGGTAACTTAGTTGGTAAACTGCGCGAAATAATTAACAAGTTGGAAAATATAAAACCTGGGACAACTACATATTTAGAAGCTCAAAAACTGCTACAATTTGCTAAGAAAAAGCAGCAGGAGTTGCAGAGGTAAAAGACGACTTATTTCTCTGGAAATTTATATTTTTTGGGCGAACTACACAGGACACAAAGGCACAGAGTATGTTTTCAGATATTCAAAATCATTGGGCGAAAGAATGTATACTCCAATTGGCGGAACGATCGCTCGTTAAAGGCTATAGTGACGGTACTTTTCGCCCAGCAGCGCCCCTCACCCGTGCCGAATTTGCCTCCTTGATGGTTGGTGCTTTTGGCAATTCTCCAGAAGTGCAGAAAGCAGTGACATTTAAGGATGTTCCTAAGAATCACTGGGCGTGGAAATTCATTCAAACAGTTTCTAAAAAGAGATTTTTTAGTGGTTATCCCGATGGAACTTTTCGGCCAGAACAGCCTATTTTGCGCGTGGAAGCTATTACAGTAATTGCATCAGCGCTCAATTTACCAATTCCTAAATCGCCAGAAGTAACTTTAAAAAATGTCTTTGACGATGTGGCTGAAATTCCTAATTATGCTAAAAATGTGATGGCAGCAGCAACTCAAAGAGCGATTGTTGTCAACTATCCTAATGTCAGAATGCTCAGACCAAATCAAAACGCTACCAGAGGCGAAGTAGCTGCTTTATTGTGTCGGGTCTTAAGAATTTATGCCGTTGCACCGGAGTATATAGCTGTTAGTATTGCAGGTACTGCAACACCGCGCCCTATCTTCGATCGTACCCCGGAAATCATAGAAAGTTACTTTGGAATTCCTATATCCGGGCTAACTAATGGAAGTATAACTTATGCTTCAACAGCTATTAAGCGTTTTTGCAGTCCGAATACTAAAAATATAAATTTTTCCGTATATTTTGAAAACAGCAAAGCTCGGAGGATATCTTTTGACCCTGTTTGGGATGAGGATAACAGCAGTGAAGTAGATATTAAAAAAGTATTTGAGTATGTTTTTGGCTACCCACCTCCTATTTGGAAAGACCGTACTCAAGCGATGCAAGGTCACGAAGGTTTTCATACTTATGAATATTGTTTAGGAGATGGAGTAGCAGTATCTTGGACGGAGAATCGATTCGGAACGGTTGATATTCTCTTATCCTATGATTCCACCTGTGAGCCTCCTTACAATTAGCAATTAGCAATTAGCAATTAGCCATTAGCCATTAGCCATTAGCCACTACCAAGTCGGATCGAAATTAAGATTTACTGTCATTTGTTCGCGTCCTCTGGGAACTCCTGCGATGCAAGCACAAATGATATTACCGCCATCAACTTCTACCTCGCAAGCGTGACAGGAGCCCATTAAGCAACCTGTAGGAATGCAAACTCCCGCGCGTTCAGCTACATCCAGCAAAGCCTCTCCCGCCTCAGCTTCAATTGTTATATCATCTGGTAAGAAATGAATTTTCATTTTCTAAGCAACTTATTGACTAACAACCAACAACCAACAACCAACAACCAACAACCAACAACTAACAACCAACAACCAACAACCAACAACTAACAACCAACAACTAACAACCAACAACTAACAACTAACAACTAACTAACTCAAAACGTGCTTTAAATCCAAGTGACTTTCTATTGTATCTGCGAGAGAATCTAAAAGAGCTTCCCGCTGTTCGCGATAGTTAGGAATACCAGTAGGTAAAGCTTGTAAACCTCTTTGCTGGCGCAAATGATTTAACCAAGAACGCCGCCAAGCGCCATTATCAAAAATACCGTGTAGATAAGTACCCCAAACTGATTGAGAATTATTAATAACCCCTAAACCAGTGTCGTCAAACAAAGGTTTAGTCATATCAGCCTGTAGCAATTGAGTTCGTCCTTGATGAATTTCATAGCCTGCAACAGGTAAACCAGGTTGCGGATAATTGGAAGTTACTACTCGCTGACGTGCAATTTTCATCGGAGCCATAATGGTTTTTAATGGCAATAATCCTAGTCCATCGCATTGTCCTATTTCGCCTTCAATGCCATCTGGATCTGTAAGAACTTGTCCTAACATTTGAAAGCCTCCGCAAATTCCCATGACTGTACCCCCTGCACTCATGTAGTTTTTAATAGCTTCTGCCATACCCGTTTGTCGGAGTACGATCAAATCAGAAATTGTGGTTTTAGAACCAGGGATAATTACTGCATCTGGATATCCTAAAGAATCTTTAGGGTTAATATATTTTACTGTGACTGTAGATTCTGATTCTAATGGGTCAAAATCTGTAAAATTAGAAATTCTAGGCAGGCGAATGACAGCAATAGTAAGATCGGAATGGGAATTGGTAGAGCGGCGCTCTAGTAAAGTTAGGGAATCTTCGGCAGGGAATACTTCATCTATCCAGGGAATAACGCCAGCTACGGGAATACCTGTGCGCTCTTCTAACCAGGTAATACCGGGCTGTAAAATTGAGCGCTGACCTCGAAATTTATTAATTACAATGCCCTTAATTAAAGCTCGTTCCTCTGGTTCTAGTAACTCTAAGGTGCCGACGACGTGAGCAAAAGCTCCGCCTCTGTCAATATCAACTACTAGCAGGGTTTTAGCCTTGAGATATTTCGCTACCCGCATATTAGTTAAGTCGCGATGTTTAAGATTAATTTCCGCAGGTGAACCAGCTCCTTCACAAATTACTAAGTCAAATTCGTGTGATAAAAATTCGAGGGATTCTTGGATTGCTTGCCAACCGATATCAAAAAATTGTTCGTAGTATTGGGCCGCTTTGACATTGGCTACGGCGCGGCCTTTGATAATAACTTGGGAAGTCATATCCCCTTGCGGTTTTAATAAAATTGGGTTCATTTCTACCCAAGGGGCAATGCCAGCCGCCCAAGCTTGTACCGCTTGAGCATAGCCAATTTCACCGCCATTAGCTGTAACATACGAATTCAAGGCCATATTTTGACCTTTAAAGGGAGCAACGCGCCAACCACGACGAGATAGAAGCCGACATAAGGCGGCGACGAGTAGAGATTTTCCTGCGTGGGAGGTAGTACCCACAACCATAATTGCTTTCATAAATAGTTAACCTAGCTATTAGTTATTAAGTTGGAAATTTTCGGCAAAGGAATTTAAAGATTTGACTATCTCAATTATAAGCGTTAGGGAGTTAAAAATTAAGAATTAACAACTCGGAATTGACGCACTATCGACTGAGAACAATGGGTGGCGATTAGTGTACTTCGCTTGTAATGACAGACAGGACTTACGCATTCATTTATGCAATTGTACCATTGCAGAGATGAATGCGTCAAAAGCGGTCGATCCCTATACTTAAACTAAAAGGGTAGTCGCAGCCAACGGCTTAAGGTATTGTAAATGCGATCGCGCCAAGAAGGGGGCGGTAAAATGTCTCCTTGCTGTTGGAATTTCTCGATCAGTTGGCGGCCTAATGGGGTGAGACGGAAACTATCGGTGATTCCCTGTCCATCTACTTCTCGCCGCAGTACGCCGACTTGGATTAGCCAAAGTAGGGAGTTTTCGGCGGTTAATTCTGATAGGGGCGATCGCGTATAGCCGCTTTCAACACCGGGATGTGATGCGATCGCGCCAAGAAAAACGCTGGTTTGGCGCATTGTCTTGAATAATTGTAATTGAAAAGGAGCACAGCGGATCGCGCGATCGGCTCTTTCTACGGTGCGGCTGGGGTAATTAATAGATTTAAGTTCTGAGGAGGGGAGAAAAGTCATTGATTTGCCTGTCAATTAGGTATTATATTCTTTATTGTTACCGATTTCAAAATCAAAATGGAAACGCTGTACGCTCCTCAAAGAATTAACCTCGTATAGGATTAATCTAGAAAATGTATTATTCTATATTATGACACATTAGACAAGTTCGGCTGTAAAAATAATTCTCAGATCGCCACTCTCTAGTTCACAGAATCCCAAAATCAATTAAACTATCCTTATAAACCACAAGAAAAACAAAACTATGACCTTACCAGTTGGGTGTGCTGCTCCTCCTTTTACCGCCAAAGACACAAACGGTAACACCGTTTCCCTATCCGACTTTGCCGGTAAAACCGTAGTCTTATATTTCTACCCCAAAGACGATACTCCTGGCTGCACGAGAGAAGCCCAAAGTTTCAAAGCCGCCCACACCCAATATCAAACTAAAGATATGGTAGTGCTAGGTGTTAGCCGCGATAACGAAAGTTCTCACAAACTCTTCACAGAGAAATACGGTTTACCTTTTACGCTATTAGCCGATGTTGATGGGGCAATTACTAAAGCTTACGATGTCGAAAAAGGTGATTATTCTAAGCGTGTCACCTTTGTCATCGATAGCACCGGCAAAATCACTCAAGTTTATGAAGGTGAAACGCTCAAAGTAGATACTCATGCTCAAGATATCTTAGCTGCAATTAGCTAATTTTTAGTGATTTTCCAACCGTAACGCCACCCTGCTTATTTTACCGCCCAGAGGTGGCGCTACAATAACAATAAAAATATCAACTCCAAACCTCAGTTAAATCCAAAATAAACCCAGGTAAGACATCCTCACCTGACAAAATAGAAGGATTATCCAGCACTATCTAGATTTCTTTCCCTGTCTCGCTTCCCGTCGGTGGCATCACTATTAATTCTCCGGTAGCAGTTCGTTTTAATTGTAAATCTTGATTTGCTTGCGCTAACTCAAAAAATTGCTCGTGAGTAACTGTAAGTGTTAGTGTTGTTGGGATATTGACTGCAATGGCTTGCATAATGTTTACTGGTGTCATACTTCTGTCCTAAAATTGACCCAATGCTTTCAGCTCCATCCAAATTGTACAAAATTTCAATCTAAAGCTACTCAGCAGACGTAAAGTTAGTATGGGCAGTTTTGTTAAAGCTTGTACAATAGGTGCCGCCCTTGTATGCTAAGGCAGAAGGCAACTATGCTGAAGGCAAAAGGAAAATGCAATAAAATCAATGATTTTAGCAATTAAAAACATCCTCATCACCTTAGCAGTTGCTATATTTGCAAGCTAAACAATAAAAAACCCGAAAATTATACCCTACGCTAATTGACAAATATGAGCAGTGTAAGTTATTTAGGCCCCAAAGAAATTGCAGTCAATCAGGGAAGCGTCCTTGTTGGCACTTTTGACCCTAGTTTAGTATCAGCCATTTCTCTAGTAGCCGAAGATAAATATCCGCTTCCCATTACGATCAACGGAACGTTAGGCATCTGGTATTCTAGTTTAGAAAAAGGACTCAATCAAATAGGGATTCGCAGCCTCCGCCTCAAAGGAACTAACAAAGCTGGTCAAGTTATTAGCGAACAGGTAATTAAAATTTTAGTTGCCAATGCTACATCAAATGAGCCAATTATCAACGCGATTCCTCTGAGAGAAACCTTCTTTAAAATCAAGCCAGCAGACAGTATTAGCTTGACTCAGCAACAAAAAGCTCCAGTTCTAGCAGGTCAAACTTATCAAGTAAAAAGTTATGAGTTTACTAATGGTCATCTAAAAGTAGAACTGAACAATCCAATTTCTCCTGTAGGGAAAATTGGCTACTTCTACGAACTGCACCTAGTCCTGACTAAAGGTTCGCAAATTCTCACCTTTAACCAATCTAGCTTGCCAACCCCTCCTCCAGGAACGCAGTTATTGTGGATAACTAAAGCTACAAAAATCAAACTTTATCCCGAAGATTCTTCCAGTCTAGGGCAAAGTCAACAAGTAGAAATCGGTCAAGGTGAAACTTACACAATTCTTGGCTACGCCTGTATTGAAGATCATTTTCGAGTCACCTTATCTCAAGCTATACCAGGTTTTGGCAATTCTGGATACCTCTACTGGCCGCACGTTCAAATTTTACAAGAAGGCAAATCAGTAGTCTTCAATCAAAATGCAACAACCTTAACAGTTCTCAACACCACTCCTTTCAAAAAGCAACCTATAGATTCTTCTAAACTCAAACCAGAAGACAAAACTACTCTGCCAGCGGGCATGATTTATGGAGTTTCTAGCTACAGCCTTGGAGACGGACATATCAAGGTTTCCCTGACAGAAAATCTGCCGAATTTTGGCAACACTGGTTATGTCTATGGTGACTTTGTGCAGCTAAGTCGTGGAGGGACAATCTTCAATCCTGCTCCTAATTTAACTTATACTGGGCCAAGAGAAGTTTTGGTCAACCAGCAAACTCAATTAACGGGTACTTTTGATCGCCGGGAATCAGTTAGGGTGACTGTGGTAGCAGAGGATAAATATCCCCTCAATGTCGCGATCAATAGCAATGCTGGCACTTGGCAAGTCTATTTACCCAAAGGATTTAGTACCCCTGGTTCTCGCTGGCTAAGAGTGAAAGCTACTAACAGTAAAGGTAACATTACTGGCAGTCAGATCGTTTACATTACCGTCACTTCCGATCCCTTAACTGTAGGGCAATCTTTAAAACTGCAAATCCTCAAAGATACATTATTTAAAGTAGCGCCGATTGATTCTTCTTTGCTCGATAGACAGCAAAAAATTCTTGTCAAAGCTGGTCAGACTTTTACTGTTAGTAAATATGGATTAGTTGACGGCCACCTGAAGGTATTGCTCGATTCTACAATCGCACCTATTGGAAATTTTGGCTACTTTTACGAGCCAGCCGTTCAGCTTAGTAAAGGCTCAAAAACCTTGAAGTTCGACATTGCCGATATCCCCGACACCCACCTGACTGCTCAGATGTTGGTAACGCGAACAACTCAGATTAAAGCTAGTACTCAAGATTCATCCAATCTAGCAGCTAATCAAAGTGCTGAATTAATTTTAGGTAGCACTTATCCCATTACTGGTTATGCCTGTGTTTCCGGTCACTTTCGCGTCACTTTAGCTGAATCAATTCCGGGTTTTGGGAATGTTGGATATATCTATTGGCAACACATTCAAATTAAGCGAGATGGAAAGGTTATAACTTTTGATATCGACGCAATCACGATGACAATGATGCAAACTACTGTGTTCAAAAAAAGACCAGTAGATGCTGTAAATTTAAGTAATTCAGAGAAAGTAACGCTGCCTTTAGGTCGAGTTTACGGAGTAGAAAGTTACGGGATCGATGGCAATCATTTAAAAGTTTCCCTCACCGAAGAATTGCCGAACTTTGGGAATACAGGTTATATATTTCCCAGTTATGTTGTGTTTAAGCGGGGAGATAAAACTTTCAATCCGATTCCAAATTATGTGGAATTGAATGTAGCTTATTTTTCGCAGCGCGATAATCCCCGTTTTTACTGGTCTACTTGCAATGTCACATCGATCGCAATGGTGCTTTATTATTATGGGGCGCGGTCTAAGGGGGGCGGCGATTTCGTAGATGAGTTGTTGCAGTGGTGTTTCAACTACGCGGGACAAGGTTCTCAGACAGATCATAGCGTACTATCGGCAATGATCCGGGCCTACGGATTCAAGACAAGTTTTAGCACGACTCGCGGTTGGTCGGAGCTTAAGTCAGAATTAATTAATCGGCGGCCAGTGGTATTAGCGGGTAGTTTTACCGCTACGGGACATATTTTGACCGTCATCGGCTACACTTCGACTGGTTATATCGTCCAAGACCCTTGGGGTAATGCTCTAACGGGTTACAGCAATACCGAGGGCCGAAAATTGCTCTATCCCTACAGCTATCTGGATCAAGTGGCTGGGCCTGATGGTAATATCTGGGCGCATTTTATTAGTCCGTAAAGTTTTATTACAAAAATCGGCATTTCGCGTAAAACCGAGGAGGTTCTGGAGATATAGATATAGTGAAGGTCAAATCCTGAAGGCCTCCAATAAGTAGATGTTGACAGTACAAACCTGCCTGAAAAGGCGGGTTTTTTATTGTTTAGACTGAGCTGATAATTTTTCTAAACCTTCCTTCACTTCGAGTCCTATACAAGCTACATTTAATAGGTTTTTGTGAGAATTGATATTCTTTAGTATGGTCTACATTCTAATATCTGTAGTGTGCTAAACTGGTACAGCATATAACAAAATGCTGAGCGCTTATCGAATTTAGAGGCTGGATTGTGACCATTAACTACCGAGTTGCAGAAATTACTGATATTACTATCCTTTTAGAACTTGTTAAAGAATTTCATGAAAAAGAAAAATTAGCATTCGATGAAAAACTAGATGGCAATGCCTTAGCAATTTTTTTGGCTAATGCCTCTTGGGGACAAGTGTGGCTAATTCAGCAAGAAGATGAGGCGATTGGCTATATGATTTTGACGCTAGGTTACAGTTTGGAATACCGAGGAAGGGATGCCTTTATTGACGAGTTGTACCTTCGCCCCAATCATCGCGGACAAGGTATTGGAACTCAGATGTTAGCATTTGTAGAGGAAACGTGCCGAGTTTTGGGAGTCCAAGCACTTCATCTAGAAGTAGACTTTGAAAATCCCGATGCACAGCGTCTTTATCACAGAGTCGGTTATCAACGTCATCACCGTTTTCTGATGACTAAAATTTTGCCAGTCCCTTGATTATAATTCGTTATAGAGTAGTTTAGAATTGACTTTTGATTTTCGAGCCTTACTTAAAATCCAAATCTGTTACACCATCCCATCCTTCAGGAACTCCATATTGTTGATATTTTTGACAGCGTTTTACATAAAGCATAGCTGCTTTATCTTGAGGATTAATTTGTAAAACCTCTTGAAATATTCCCTGCGCTTCTTCAAACTGCTGCTGATAGTAAAGAAATACTGCTACTTCAAAACGTGCCTGAGTTTGTGTTTTTAATTGTTTAATATTTGCCGGATCTCCATCATAAACTTCAAACACTGCCACCGCCGATTTTTTGCCTTTGACCATTACCCGATCCAAAAATCGAAAGCATTGTTCTTGAGAATAGTCAAGACAACAAAGAGTGTTATGGCTGATTAAAATTCCCGCTCCATAGAGCTTAGTTAAACCTTCCAAACGAGAAGCCAAATTTACAGCATCAGCAATTACTGTCGTTTCCATACGTTCCGACTCGCCAATGGTTCCCAGCATTAAATTACCTGTATGTAAACCAATACCTATAGCAATAGGAAGCGCATTCTCTTGTTGCCTTTGTTTATTATAAATTGCTACTTGTTTTTGCATCGCGATCGCAGCTTGCACTGCATCATTAGCTGACTCAGGAAATAAAGCCATAATCGCATCGCCAATATATTTATCAATAAAGCCCTTATGCTGGCGAATAACTGGACTGACTTGACTGAGATAGGAGTTAATAAAATTAAATGTTTCTTGAGGTGTCATCGATTCTGACAAGGTAGTAAATGAGCGGATATCAGAAAACATTACTGTCATTTCTTGCTGGACTTGATCCCCAATTTGGACATCAATAATGCTTTCTTTCTCTAAAAACTTTAGAAAATTACGCGGCACAAATCGACTATAAGCTAAAGTTAGTTTGGCAAGAGAGATATGGGTTTTAATCCTAGCCAGCATTTCTTGTTTTTGAATCGGTTTAGAAAGATAATCATTGGCTCCTGATTCAAATCCCTCTACGATATCTGCCACTTGATTTTTAGCCGTGAGCATGACAATGGGTAATTCATAAGTCGGAAAGCGAGCACGGATTTTTTGACACACCTCATAACCCGTCATTTGCGGCATCATCAAATCGAGTAAAATCAAGTCGGGGATAAAACCATTTTCCATTGCTGTTAAAGCTTCTTGCCCGTTACTAGCTTCGGTAATAGCGTAATTATAAAGCGATAGATTATTGATTAGTACCTGACGATTAATCGGTTCATCATCTACAATCAAAACTTTAAACTGTTTCTCATTATTGATTTTTGGATCTAAGTTTTTACTGGTTATTGATGTCAGCAACTCTAAATCGGGATTGTATTTGCTAGCATTTATTTGGGGTGTAGATTCAGCTTTAACAGTAGATGCTGGTAGAGTAAAGGTAAATTGGGAACCCACTCCAAGTTGAGATTTAACATTGATTTTACCTCCATGCAATTCTACCAGTTGTTTAGTCACAGCTAACCCTAGTCCTGTACCACCATATTCTCTAGCCGTAGAGCCTTCTGCTTGTTCAAAGGATTCAAATATTCTGTCAAATTTATCGGCAGGAATACCAATTCCTGTATCAGATACAGTAATAGCTAATTGGTAATTAGCAGTGGATAATTGGGAATCGGTAATTGGTAATTGTTCAGAGCCTATTACCACTTCTGCTGACACCGTAACAGTACCAATAGGGGTAAATTTAATAGCATTGCCTACCAGGTTATGCAGTATTTGTTGCAGTCGATCTTCGTCGGCTGCTGCGGGGGGGAAATCAGCAGCAATAGCATTGATTAATTGTAAATCTTTTTGAGCAGCTAGGGGCTGGCTAAGGGTCAAAACTACATTGGTAACTGCCCGCAAATCTAAAGGTTTGAGCCGTAGTTCTAAGTTATTATGTCTGAGTTTTGAGAAATCGAGAATATCGTTAACTAGGTTAGCTAGACGGCGACCACTAGAGGCAATTAAAGTGAGGTTAGCTTGTGTACTTTGGGGAAGTTCTCCAGTAGCACCATCAATTAGAGATTCAGCAATACCAATGATACCATTAAGAGGTGTACGAAGTTCATGAGAGGTGTTAGCAAGAAATTCATTTTTGAGCTTGTCGAGGTCTTTTAAGTCTTCGTTTTGTTTCTCTAAGGCAGCAAAGGATTCTTTAAGTTGCCTTGCCATGCTATTAAATGAATTTGCTAGTTTTTCGATTTCGATAATATTGGTAGGTTCAATGTTCTGTTCTAACTTACCTGCGGCAATTTCTGCGGATGCTTGAGAAACTTTTAGAATCGGGCGCGTAATCCATCGAGCCGTAAGAATACCGACAATAATTGCCACTATCAAAGTAGCAATACATAGCAGGAGACTGGTACGAGTATTAGCATCAATCTCTGCGGTGAAGTCTGATTCTGGTACAACCACGATAACTAGCCAATTTAAAACGCCTAATTCATCTTGAAAGGGGGAAACTTGTAAAAACTGTTTCTCACCATTGAAGAGAAATTCCATCTGTTGGGGTCGATCGATTTTATTTAAATCCCCAAATTGTCTTAATAAATATTGAGTGGTTTTTTGTGTTAAAGTATCGCCGACTTTCTCAGCATTAAGTCGTTCAACTTTACCATCATTAGAGAGAATAAAAGGTTCTTTGATACTAGAACTTGCTACTAAAATACCGTTGCGTTCGATCACAAAAGTCTTCCCCGATTTACCAATAGTAAAACCGTGAAGAAAGTCGCTAATTTGTGCTAGTGAAAGATCGGTAAGAAAAATCCCTTCAAGCGCTCCTGTACTATCATAAAATGGTGATACTGCTGAAAGATCCAGCCTTTTACCTAATGCCGATGGTTCAATCGTACTCCAAGTTTGTCTGCCCACACTAACAGCAGTTTTATACCAGTCGCGAGTCCGAGCATCATAATTGGGTCTTTCTCGAATTAGATTGAGGCGTTCGCCTTGATTATTGACCGCATATCTGCGAATAGCATTACCTGTGATTTCATTGGCTACAACTGTATATTTTTCCGCTTTATTAGCTCCTACAAATTCTCCTTTTGCATTGGCAAAAGCCATCGTTCCAATATTTGTATCCAGAAATTGGCTTTGTAGCCAGAAATAACGCTCCATTTGGTCAAAATTACTAGGATCTAGTAATTGTTGGCGAATGGTGTTGATATGAATTTGCTGAATTAAATGAGGTTTTGCCAAGTAATTTCTTAGGTGAACTTGGACGCGGGCAACTACTTCACGTCGTAGCTGACTGGCAACATTGTTGACAGCTTTCTGTCCGTTGCGGAAGGAAAGATAGCCCACGAGTCCAACAGCGGCAACTATTTGCAGGACGAAGGGTACGACTAGCGCCGTGCGGAGACGGAATTTGCGGGTGGGGTGGCTCATAGGGGCGCAAGGAAGATGATACTGGAGCTTATGATGCAGTATAACTCTATTGATTTAGGGACTGCCGCAATTTATAAATTCTTTAGTCGTACTAGATAAATTATTCTGATTGTTTAGCGAGCAACAATTGGTGTAAAGTTCTTAAATATAGATGTGACATTCTATAGTCGGTTTGAATTGAATATTTAGTGCTAAGTAGCTGGACAAAAATAAAGAATGTCTTTGCGAACCTAGCGAAGCAATCTCAAAGCGCTAGTGAATAGCTTCTGTTTGCTTCGTTCTTCAGATTAGTTTGCTTCACTAGGTTCGCAACTGCGCTGCGCTTGACGTGCTGCGCTTGACTTGCAATGACATGGCTACGTTTCTTTATGTCCGACTACTTAGTAAATTAGCAATTAGCAATTAGCAATTAGCAATTCTGTACTTATTCAAGTCAAACCCGCTATCTCTCACTGCTATAAATTGTCTAGACTCACTACTTTTTAGTTGTAGAAGATGCAAATTACCAATAAGATTCATTTCCGAAATCTTCAAGGTGATATCTTTGGTGGTGTCACTGCTGCCATTGTTTCTTTACCCTTAGCTCTCGCCTTCGGGGTTGCTTCTGGTGTTGGCCCTGTGGCGGGTCTTTATGGTGCGGTTTGTGTTGGTTTCTTTGCTGCACTTTTTGGTGGGACACCTACCCTAATTTCTGAACCCACTGGCCCAATGACAGTGGTGATGACTGCGATTGTTAGTTCTCTAATTGCTGCTAGCGATCCAAAAACGGGCTTGGCAATGGCTTTTACCAGCGTAATGTTAGCGGGAATTTTCCAAATTATTTTTGGAGTTTTTCGCTTAGGTAAATATATTACGTTGATGCCCTACAGCGTAATTTCTGGCTTTATGTCAGGGATTGGGGTAATTTTAATTATCCTACAAATTGCCCCATTCTTGGGACAAGCTACCCCCAAAGGTGGCGTGTTGGGAATATTACAAAATTTCCCTCAATTGTTCGCTAATATCAATCCCATTGAGACACTTTTAGGGCTGATGACGATAGCAATTATCTTCTTAATGCCCAAACAAATCAAACGCTACGTCCCACCACAATTAGTAGCTCTAATTGTGGGGACGGTTGTCTCATTGACGGTATTTGGAGATGCAGATATTCGCCGGATTGGGGAAATTCCCGTCGGATTACCAACTTTGCAACTGCCAACTTTTACACCAACACAGACCACTACTATTTTTGTAGATGGTTTGATGTTAGGAATGTTGGGCTGTATTGATACACTGTTAACGGCAGTAATTGCTGACAGTTTGACTCGTACAGAGCACAATTCTAATAAGGAGTTAATTGGTCAAGGAATTGCCAATCTGGTTTCAGGAATCTGTGGCGGTTTACCCGGTGCAGGGGCGACAATGGGCACGGTAGTAAATATTCAGACTGGTGCAAAAACAGCCTTATCTGGGATAACTCGTGCTTTGGTGCTATTAGTTGTAGTTTTGGGTGCGGCTAGACTCACTGAACCAATTCCGATGGCAGTTTTAGCAGGAATTGCCTTAAAGGTGGGGATTGACATTTTAGATTGGAGCTTTTTGAAGCGTTCGCATAAAGTTTCAGTCAAGGGTTCCATCATTATGTATGGAGTTTTGTTACTAACCGTATTTGTTGATTTGATTGTCGCTGTTGGGGTTGGAGTATTCATTGCCAATATCTTAACAATTGATAGTCTGAGCGAGTTGCGTTCTAAAGAAGTGAAGGTGATTAGCGATACCGATGATACTATTCTCATTACCTCTGAAGAAAAGCAGTTATTGGATCTAGCCAAGGGACGGGTACTGTTATTTTACCTGAGTGGCCCGATGATTTTTGGAGTCTCGAAAGCAATTTCCCGCGAACACAATGCCATCAACAATTGCGATGTTGTGGTTATGGATATTAGTGATGTACCAATGATGGGAGTAACGGCATCTTTGGCAATAGAAAATGCCATTAAAGATACCATAGACCAAGGTCGCAAAATCTTGATCGTAGGTGCAACTAGCAAAGTGAAGCAACGCCTAGACAATTTTGGTATTACTCAGATTGTTGGTGTGGATAACTTTCTGGAAAATCGTACAGAGGCTCTTCAGAAAGCGGTTTTGCTTGCTAATATCTAGCAGCGGAAAAGGCTGATAGATAGTAATACCAAATCCGGGTTAGTCATCCCTTTATTAGTAATAATCCGTCATTGTTCGCTGTGCTCCGCAATCGCAGAGACTAGGCGATTGCGGAGCACAGCGAACAATGACAATAAAGGGGGTAGTAAGCCTGGATTTGGTATTACTATTAAATTTTTTGATTCATTTCAGGTCATAGTAAGGTAGTGAGATGAATAAGTTAGAATAGCTCTGCTACTATTATGTTTCCCCAACACCCTGCATTTTTTGCTGAGTAAGTAAAGCTTTAGCTTTTTGCCACAATTTTTCTAATTCTTCAATGCTATAATCTGAAAGTGGGCGATCGCAAGCTGCTTCGACTTGACTAAATCGCTTAACAAAGCGATGATTAGTTTCCTGCAAAGCTACTGAAGGATCTAAATCATACCACCGAGCAATATTAATTAACGCAAACATAATATCGCCTAATTCTGACTCTTGGCGAGATTTATCTTCATGTTCAATCGCATATTGAAATTCTGCGATTTCTTCCCTGAATTTATCCCAAACTCCCTCAACATTCTCCCACTCAAAACCGACAGCGGCAGCTTTTCTAGAAATTTTCATCGTTGCAGAAATTGGTGGTAAAATTCGGGCAATTCGACTGAGTTTTGATGATAAAGAAGTATTTTCTAAGGTTTCTCCTTTTTCTGTTGCTTTGATTTGTTCCCAGTTTTGGTGAACTTCATCAACGCTATTCACTTGCACATCCCCAAAAACGTGAGGATGCCTTCTAATTAATTTTTCAGTGATGCCGTTGGCGATTTCGGTGAGAGAGAATTGATTTGACTCGCTGGCAATTTGAGCTTGAAGAATGACTTGTAATAATAAATCCCCTAATTCTTCCGCAATTGCTTTGGGATCGCCGCTCCGAATTGCATCTACAACTTCATAAGCTTCTTCAATCACATAGGGAGTTAAACTTTCGGGAGTTTGTGCTAAATCCCAAGGACAACCACCATCAGGCGATCGCAATTTTGCCACAACTTCTATTAATTGTTGGATTGCTGTTAATGCAGTAGCATTGGGTGTAGTAGAATTAGACATACTGATATTTTAGAATTTAGATTTGGTAATACGACTAGGAGGCTTACGCTTGCGTTTCTTTGTTTTAGTAGAGGGAGGTAGCAACCCACTCAATCCTTGCTTTTTGAAGCGTTTGTAAGCCGAACCGCTCCAATCGCTTAAAGAATGGGACATTGCCCCTAATTCGAGTCCGATGTAAAGGGCGAAGCACTCGGTATAATTTTCGGAGAGCGATCGCAACATCAGCCTGACAAATTCATCCCAATTCCACTGTAAACCCCAAAAGAACTTAGCCACTTGGATGCCGACGATTCCTAAGACCGCGACCCAAGTAGCCAGGTACAATATTCGTAACGCAGTGCCGATCAGAGGGCCGTGAGACAGCAAAGAGCGGTGACGGAGACTTTTTTGGTATGGTAGCCACAGCCACCGCAGCCACCCCCAGCGTTGATACTGGCAGGAGTAGATATCTAAGTCGGGGCCGAACATCAGACCGCCGAATAAGAAACCACCAGAAACCAGTAGAGTTAGGTTGCCGTTCTGAGTCTGCCCAAAAGTCAGACCCGCCACAAAGGGCAAGCTCCAGAGCGTGATGCTATCGTGGGTGCGACCAGAAGGCATGGAGGATAAGGGTTTGGGGAGGGAACGGGAATTTTCTAGGGAAAATTTGCCCTTGGTGATTGCTTTTTGATTTTACAGTCTGCTATGATAAAGTTTAGTTAGTTAAATCGGGCGGTTAGCTCAACGGTAGAGCGCCTGCCTTACACGCAGGATGTTACAGGTTCAAATCCTGTACCGCCCATACATTCATAGTCTGAATTATCTAACGAGTAAAGTCGTTACTACGAACTTTTATATTTGTAGTAACGATTTTATTTTTTCCTAAATAAAGATAATTAGTAAAGTTATTACTACAAATAGTTTTAATACTACTAATTAACATAAACCTATTGCTACTACAGCTAGCTGTTAACTATTAAAAGTGTAATAAAAGTGATTTCAGAGTTTGAGCAGAAAGCGAAGTGATTTTTGATACATGGCATTTATACGTGCGGAGAAGGTTTGTGAAGTTTTGGATAAGATGTACTAAAAAATACTATTTTTATCAGCTCCAAAAAATAATTCGATAATTTGCTTGACAAACACTGAGGAATATTTTCTATATATACATAAGGTGCATTCTACTGACTGTATTTCAGAAAATATAACTCACGACTTAAAAAGGTCAAGGAGAATATCTTGATAAAACTTAAATCTTTAGGCTCAATAGTTGCAGCCGCGATCGCGATCGGCACAGCAGCACTACCACAACCCAGCCAAGCTCAAACCCAGCGCCAATTCTTCTGCGGCATGAGCCAGGGTCGTCCAGCCACTGTTGTCCGCACCGTCAGAGGCCCGATGACTATGGTGATCTGGATTAACGAAGATTTCACCGCTTCAGGTTGGACTCCAGAACGTCGTTGCAAAGAAATTTCCAGCAGATTTGAGCGGTTTAACAGCAGCGGTCAGCTAAAACACCTGAAAGCTGGAAAAGTTAGCGGTCAACCAGTCATCTGCGCTGCCAGCACTAGAAGCAGTTCTTGTTCTAACAATACAGTGCTGATTACCCTGCCAGCCGGAACTAATGCTAACACAGTGCTCGATCGCCTACTTAATACTCGCGCCGGCGCATCTGCGACCCCCATTTACCTAAGTCCAGACGACGACAAAGCGGTAAGACTCACCTACGATCAAAATGGTGATGCCTCCGTTGACGTAGATGCCATAGTCGATCAGATAAACTGGTAGTGTTTTCGATCGAATCGCAGGGAAATAGTGATGGTGAATTGGCGCACATTGCTGCTAGTTGTCTGTGTTGGCAGTCTATCAATAGCATTGCCAACACAGGTATCGCAGATTAAAGCTTTAATTGGCCAACCGCCAATTCAACTCTCCGCCCCGCAGTTAAATCAGCGGGCGCGGTCAATCACTGTGAAAGTGATTTCAGGAGAAGCGTTAGGTTCAGGGATTTTGATGTATAAACGAGATTCAGTTTATACGGTTCTGACTAACGACCACGTACTCAAAGCTGGGAATCCCCCCTATCAAATTCTGACACCAGACGGAAAAATCTACGAAGCTACAAAGATTTCTCCAGCCAAGTCTCTACAGGGAAATGATTTAGGTCTATTGCAATTTGTAGCTGCCGACACAGATTATCCAGTTGCCCAACTGGGAACAACACCCACAGCAGAAACTCATGTAGTTGCTGCCGGGTTTCCATTTTCTGCCCAAGGGTTTAAAGATGGTTTTGTAATCAAGTCAGGGCAAGTAAAGTGGGTGCTAGACAAAGCATTAGAAGGTGGGTACCAAATCGGGTACACTAATGAAGTTGAAAAAGGCATGAGCGGAGGCCCCCTGCTCAATCGCGCTGGCGAATTAGTAGGGATTAACGGCGTACACGCCCATCCAATTTGGGGCGACCCATATCTGTTTCAAGATGGCTCAGAGCCGAGCGACTCGGATCGAGAGAAAATGAGCCAATATAGTTGGGGCATTCCAGTGGCGACCTTTGAACCCTTGGTTTTCTCCGCAGCGACGGCGAATTAGCCGCGATCGCATTTTTTAGTAGAATTTCGGCAGTGCTGAGGCAGTGAAGCAGATGACTTTTCCGTACAGATTATCGGCTGTTTTGATGGGGAGCGCGATCGCTCTAGTGCAGTTTCAACAAATAGCTGCGGCCTTAAAGCCAGAAGAAATTGCTGATATCGCCAAGCAGGTGACAGTAATTATTGGCGGCGAAGACGGCAAGGGTTCTGGGGTAATTGTTGATAGGCAAGGCGATACTTATACCGTCGTGACAGCGCATCATGTGATCGCTAAGGCTGGAAGTTATGCGATCCAAACTATAGACGGTCAAAAATATGAAGTCCTCCGCAGCACTCAAATAGCCAATGTAGATTTAGCGCAATTGCAGTTTACTAGCAAGAAAAACTACCAAGTTGCCCAGAGAGGCGATCCGAACTTGCTCAAAGAGGGCATGACAATCTACTATGCTGGCTATCCCAGCAACGAGTCTGTTACTACCCGTGATTTTCGTTTTTTTCCTGCACCCATTACTCGTCGAGCGCAAAATTCTAGTGATGGTTATGATATCTCGTATAAAGGAGATCCTCTACCTGGAATGAGCGGCGGCCCAGTGTTCAACGAGGATGGCAAGCTGATCGGAATTCACGGAAAAGCTGAGAGTGTTATTGTTCGCGAAACTATAAACATAGTCGGGACTCAAGCGATACCCATTGATAAGTTGTTGACGCAGCGTCCTAATCCAGAACCGTCAACTACGCCCTCACCAACTCTAAAGCCAACACCCGCACCTACAGTTATACCTACGCCTTCACCTTCACCATCTATTGAGCCTCAAATTTCTGCTTCTCCATCACCTACTCCACAAATTGAGGTATCCAGAAATACCCCGGAATCTCCCGCCGAATCTGCACTTAGTAAAATGCTTCATGGTCAAGCAACTTACCTAAAAAGTAACCGCAATTTTACTAGCGATCCGAAATTACTAGAGCGGACATTTAAAATTCAGCCCCCTTCTGATTATGATTTTGCCATCCTCACCAATAGCGTTGCTAGAGGCATGATTCATTATGCCATTCCTCGCAGTCCGAACTTAAGAAGTTATGTAGGAGGCGTGTTTTTAGAGCAAAATGCCGATCTGAATAATCCGGTCACGGTATCAATTATCTGCCAAACAATCGAGCCAATAAGAAGTCGCCCACCATATCCAACCTACCTGGAAGGTCGCCTGAGTTGTGGTGCGGGAACTGAGCTTAGAAGTGCAAGCAATTTGCCTCAACAAAATTCTCAGTCAGCTCAACAGCAGGGAACATCATCTCTTCAATTGGGGGCTAATTTCAATTTAGTTAGCTTTTGCAGTGCTTACGATCAATCTCCGCAACAAAGTCAAGCTTTAGAGTGGCTGCAAGGTCAATTTTCCCAAGAAATACTATTAGAATTTGCTGATAAGTGGCGTAGCCGACTTGTTGACAAAGCTCAAAGACGACCGATTAATTTAACGGATGCTTGTAAGTTTTATGACAGAACTGGGAAGCATCCTCACCAAAATCAGGCTTTAGAATGGTTGCAGCAGCAAGTTAGTCAGGAACAGTTAGAT
>NZ_CACA01000288.1:0-44679 GCF_000180455.1 Kamptonema sp. PCC 6506 | reverse complement strand
CGCAACTCAAAAGTCGTTATCTCCCTATCTCTTCCATCCTTTCCTTCTGCCTTGGAAATGCTAAAGTTAAGGAAGTATCCTGAAAGTACACAATAGTTTACAAAGTACAATCGGGGATTGAATCTGCAACTGTTGTAATTTAGCTTGTTGGCTAATGGGGTCGCGATGAATAGTTCAACTGGCAAATTTTGGAAACAACCGACGATTTATATATTGCTTTTGGTGACGGGAGCAGGAGCGGCGCTAATTGGCGATCGCTTAGTATTGTCGAAAATACCTGTTTCTGCTCAGAACCGAATAGAGCAGAAACTTGACCAACCGCAAGTCAAAATTCCTTCTGACAATAGCAATTCTCAGGCTCAGATCGTCTCACAACTTCCCCTGCCGATCGCTCCCGGTGAGGAGAATTTTATTGCGGCGGCGGTGCAGAAAGTCGGGCCGGCGGTGGTTCGGATTGACTCTTCTCGACGGGTAGGATCGGGAGGACTAGGGTTGGATGGACAATCTCCTGAAGATTTTTTTAGGGGAGAACAACCACAAGGTAGAGGACGGGTTGAGCGGGGAACTGGTTCCGGTTTTGTAATCAGTGCTGATGGTCAGGTACTCACTAATGCTCACGTTGTAGATGGGGCAGATACAGTAAGTGTGACACTCAAGGACGGTCGCACCTTTGAGGGGAAAGTTTTGGGGGAAGATCGAGTAACGGATGTGGCAGTGGTGAAGATTGAGGCCGATAAGCTGCCAATTGCGAAGGTAGGAAACTCTGACCAATTGTTACCTGGGGAATGGGCGATCGCGATCGGTAATCCTTTGGGTTTAGATAACTCGGTAACTGCTGGGATCATCAGTGCTACAGGCCGCTCTAGTCGCGATGTGGGTGTCCCAGATAAGCGGATTGGCTTTATTCAAACTGATGCAGCAATTAATCCCGGAAATTCAGGCGGCCCACTATTGAATGCTGCTGGTGAAGTGATTGGTATGAACACGGCAATTATCAGCGGTGCTCAAGGATTGGGATTTGCAATTCCTATTAATGAAGCACAGCAAATTGCTCAACAATTGATTACAACAGGCAAAGTTGAACACGCTTATTTAGGTATTGAGATGGCGACGCTGACACCCGAAATTCAGCAGCTAGTTAACAACGATCCGAATAGCAGAATTCGTGTCAATGTTAGCGAAGGAATTTTAATTAACAGCGTTGTTCCTGCTTCTCCTGCTGCTAGGGCAGGTTTCCGGCCGGGAGATGTCATTCAGAAGATCAATAATCAGCCCATGCTCAAATCGGAATCGGTGCAAAAATTGGTACAGAATACTAAAGTTGGTACTTCTTTACAAGTAGAGGTAAACCGCGATGGTAAGCTGATTAATTTGGAAGTAAAACCAGGAAATCTCCCAGTTCAATCTGCCCGCTAAAGAAGGGACTAGGTGCTAGGGGCTAGGGGCTAGGGAAAGAGAGAGGGAGATGGGGAAGATAGGGGGTAATTAGCAATTAGCAATTAGCAATTAGCAATTAGCAATTAGCAATTAGCAATTACCAACTAACAACTAACAACTAACAACTAATGTTCCCTACCTTCCCCAGTTTTCAGTCCCTAATACTTCTGAGCTTCCTGTTGTGCGTCGTCACTGTATTGGCGGTAAAGCGCAGCTCTGTTTACAGCGGTATCGTAGCGTGGATGAGCGGGCACTACTGCGCTCATCAGTTCGGATGCTTGCTGCCATTTAGCAGCTATTACCAACCAATCCTCGCGAGTTTGAGCGTTTTTACCACTGTCTGCGGCTTGTTGAGCTAGCCGCACAGCTTGTGCGAAATCATCTTGAGATTGAGCGATACTTGCAGGTTTTGGGGTTGCCGGAACTGGATTGGGGGAAATGTTGTAGGGTACGGATTGAGTTGTAGCTTGAACAGTCTCAGAATCTTGAGCATTAAGCCAATTGTGCAGTACCAAACCTACCATCAGCAAAAATAAACTCAGGCTGACTCCGCCGACTAGACCCCGCTGATATTGTCGCCGATCGCGTAACAGAGATGATGAGGAAGTTTTGGGTAAAACTGGCTTCTGGGATTGAGTTTTGCCTGAGCGAAGCCAGCCGAAGATATAGTTAAGATCCTCGAAGGACTGTTTAAAAAAGTTGGGCTTTGCGAGGATAATTTGTTTTGACCACAGCAATTGATTTTCGGGATTTCGGCTAATTTCTTCTAGCCAGAGCAACTGCTGTTCTCGGACAATCCGGCTGTTAATATTGACTCGGCGAATGTAGCGCGGTGAAATTCCTTCGAGAATCTGTCGAATGCGCTCCACCAAGGTAGACTGTTCGAGCTGATCGACTTTTGGGGCCTCGCATAGCAGTTGTAAGACACCATCTGCAAACACAGCTCTAGTTCTGACACCGACTTCTGCCAACTTTTCGTTGAGCACTTGAATAATCGCTGCAACACTACCCTGACGAGCTTGTATGGCTATTTCATCAATCCGATCTACCATTTTAGGTTCAAGAATGAATTTATAGTTCAGTCCGAATGTATTTATGTGATTTTTCATAAGACTATCAGTTAAGGAGGGTAACGGGTAGAGTCAAGAGGAGAACATGGCTTGAGTGTTGCTTCAGCTTGAGCGATCGCACTTCAGGAACTCTTTGTACTCTAGAGGGCATAGCAAGTTAGAATGTAGCGATCGCCATACATGAAAACTCCTGCATCACCTCAACCGAACCGAAAAATTAACTATGAGCAAAGTAATTCGCGGTCAAATTTTTGTTTTAGATGATAATATCGATACCGATCAAATCATTCCTGCTGAATATCTCACCTTAGTTCCTTCCAAGCCAGACGAGTATGAGAAACTAGGAAGCTACGCTCTAGTAGGGTTGCCCAATCGTTACGGCAAGTTCATACAACCCCCAGAAATCAAAACGCGCTACCCTATTATTGTTGCAGGAGAAAATTTTGGTTGCGGCTCTTCACGGGAACACGCTCCCATTGCATTAGGAGCTGCTGGTGTCCAAGCGGTTGTCGCTCAATCTTACGCCCGGATTTTCTTTCGCAATTGCTCCGCTACAGGTGAATTGTACCCTTGGGAATCTGTCGAGCGGCTATGCGATTTATTTGCTACTGGCCAGGATGTTAGTATCGATTCTGAACAAAATCAAATCATTAATCACACTCTAGGCAAAACTTACGAACTTAAGCCTCTGGGAGATGTAGGGCCAGTAATTGATGCTGGAGGACTTTTTGACTACGCTCGTCTTACGGGCATGATTGCCACTCGGTAATCAGTTAACAGTTAATTGTTAACAGTTAACCGTTAACTGTTAACAATTAACTATTACTTTTGGATAAATTTCTGGAGCTTGCGAACCATTTTATCGATGATTCCTTCTTCGTTATCATCAACCAAAGCTTCTGCTTCCGTGCGCTTGACTACATCTTCCGGCAGGTTTAGCAACTGCACTAATTTTTGATAGGCTGCTGCTTCATCAGCGTTGATTTTGGGTTCGTCAGGCGTGCGAGCACTAGAAGCAATCACTTCATAACCTAGTTGCAACACTAATTCGCGTTCTTCCTGGCTTTCTAATTGTGGAATCAATTCATCTAAGGGGAGATTTTGCATCAAGTAATCTCGCAATTCTTGTTGCACTTGTTGCACTTGTTGCTGATTGTCACCGGGGGCAAATAAACGACTGAAGCGGTTTAACATTAAATCCACTTCTTCTGTTGCGAGTTCTCCGTCAGACCATGCCATAGAAGCAACAATCCTTAGTAGGTTCATTTGACGGGGATTAATGGATGGAGGAGGTGGTGGTTGCATAATAAAAATTGGTAATTGGTAATTGGTAATTGGTAATTGGTAATAGCTAATTGCTAATTGCTAATTGGTAACTGTTAACTGGTAATAACGTAAGTGTGACCCCCTTATGAACGTAAGCATTACTCCTTAAACTCTTGTGCTTTGTTAACAGTTAACAGTTAACAGTTAACAGTTAACCGTTAACCGTTAACTGTATATCATGTCACAAATTTGGATAGAGGCACTCCGAGCCATCCAGCAAAGTTTTGTTTCTGAATTGATGTTGGGTGCTCTAATGTTAGAATCTGATAGCGATTGGGGCGGGGTTTGACGAGAGTAACTCGACAAGTCCGCAGTTCGTCTTGGTGAAAGACAGTCACGGCGATCGCATCTCCCGGCTGATAATCTTTAAGGCGATCGCTCAAATGTTCAGCAGTTACCCGGAAACCGTCAACTGCTAGCAATTCGTCCCCAGCGTCAATACCCCCTAACTGTGCGGGCCCCCCTGCTTCCACAAATTTTATCATCTCCCGTCCATTCTCTATCCCTGCGGTCAAACCGATGTGGGGGGAACCACCAGGATCGTCGCCTACTAACTGAAGTCCAAAGGGTTCTAGGTATTCGTTAAATGGCAACTCTTCGGTGCTGTCTAGATACCGCTGAAAAAAGTCGCTTAAATCTATCCCTGCTACTGACTCAATTACACTTTGTAACTGTTCGGGGGTAAAGCCAACTTCTGTTCGGATCTCGTTAAAAAGTGGCTGTTGCTGATTTGGGGAATTAGCAGTCCCTTTGCCAAAATTTTCCCACATAATTCGCATTACATCATCAAGCGATCGCGTATTTCCGTGACGCGCCCGAATCAGCAAATCTAACAGCAATGACACCATTTCCCCTTTCAAATAATAAGAAATCTGGCTATTATCACTATTAGCATCTCGCCTGTAAAGCTTAATCCAAGCATCCCAACTTGACTCGTTTAGAGGTTGTACCTGACGACCAGGAGTTGTTTGAAAGCGAGTAATTTCCTTACCCAAACTTTGGAAAAACCCCTTAATATCATAAATTCCGGCTCGGAAAGGAATCACTAGATCGTAATAGCTCGTCGTGCCTTCCGAAAACCAGAGAGAAGGAGTATAATTCTCTCCATCATAGTCAAAAACTTCTAAAGCTTTAGGGCGGATACGCTTAACATTCCACAGGTGGAAAAATTCATGAGCGACTAGCTGCATGAAGCGATCGTACTTTTCCTGACGGCGAAAACCAAAGCGAGGATAGTTCAGCGAACAGCTAAACTTGTGTTCTAAACCGCCAAAACCTGAACCTGATAAATGCAGCAGAAATAAATAGCGATCGTAAGGCAAATCTCCGAATAATTCAGCTTCGACCTCAATAATTTTCTGCATATCCCGAATCATGCGCTTCGGTTCGAGATTGCCTTTACCCCAAATCGCCAAGGAATGAGATTTTCCTCTGACTTCAAAATCATAAAGTTGGTGAGAGCCAATCTCAAAGGGGCTATCTACCAAAGTATCAAAATCCACAGCCAGGAAAGTATGAGATTCCTGTAAGATAGCAGGCAAAGTAGTAGTAACTTGCCAAGAAGGTTTCGGTGGCACAATAGTCACCGTGTAAGAATTACGCTCAAATCCAGGGATATAAAAAAACAGTGCCGCCCCATTAAAATAGCCATGAGAGGAGTCTAAATGATTAGTCCGCACTGTCAATTCATTAGCAAAAATGCAATACTGCACCGTTACTTCCGAGATATTTTCCGTCTCAATTTGCCAGTGATTTTTGCTAATTTTGCGCCAAGGCAAAGACCGATTTTCTCCAGCGTAGGCGCGGAAGTTCTGGAGGTGCCTAGCGTACTCTCGAACTAAGTAAGATCCCGGAGTCCAAACCGGGATTTTTAAATCCAGAACAGATTCGTGCCAAGCTTGCACGCGCAAAGTCACTTCAAACAGGTGATTTTCTGGCTGGGGCATGGCTACCCAGTATTGAATCCCCGGCGCTATCTGCTCTGAGTTAGCAGTTCCGCTGGCTGGTAACGGGCGAGAGATGGTGGCATCAGTCATTGATTTGCTAAATTCTTCAAGTGCTTGAGGTTGGTCAAATGGATGGCTTGACGGTCAGGATCGATTTTGATCCAACCTTTGCTATCCAGTTTTTCCATAATTTTGCTAGTTTCCTCTAGACCGATATCTGTCACGTCCGCTAAGTCTTTGTAAGGGATGTTAAAGATGTCAGTACCATATTCGGTTTTTTGACCATAGTTTTCTGCTAGTTCGACTAAAGTATTGGCTAGTTTAACGGCTGGTGGTCGGTTACGGATTTGATAGCGCAGGTTGGTTTGGCGCAGCCGTCTTACCATCAATTGCAACATTCGGTGGTGCAACTGCTGGTCTTTAAATAGGATTTGAATAAATCGCTGAGCAGTGACGCTAATCAACCGCACTGCTGAAAGGGCAATCACGTCATTGGAGCGGGGGGACTCGTCCAGAATGGCCATTTCGCCAAAGAAGTTGCCGCGCCCCAAAATCGCCAAAGTCACGACATTATCTCCAGAGAGACGGCGGACTTTGACCCAGCCTGACACCACAAAATAGATGGCGTTGCCCCAAGCGTCTTCCATTAAGACAGCTCTGCCTGGTGGATATTCGTGCTTAACGGCAACGGACAGCAGACTTTCCAATGTCTGTGGGTTGGCTCCCTTTAAGAGGGGGAAAAGCTCACTAAAAGCTTCTGTCTCCATGAAAACTCGCGGTAATGGGGAAATTTTAATATGCCACAGCCGGCAGTTGGGGAACTAAGGTTGCTCGGCAAAAAGAACTTTTTGCTCCTTAATTATTGATGATAAGGGCGGTGGGGCTTGGATCGTATGAAAATCTTAAGATTCTTTGTAATGCCGCCCTCTGGGAGGTAATTTACCGCTCAGAGGAGGGCTTTACGACGATCGCGATTTTGTCCGCACTGCTTGGCGAATGCGATCGCCCAGAGTTTCTATGTAGTCTGGCCAACCAACGGCGATCGCTTGTTTGTGGGCCAGTGTTAAGGGGTCTACAGCGTCGGCTGTCCATGAAAGGGGTTCCCCATCTAAGTCGCAACAGACTAATCCTGCGGCTTTTGCTAAGGCTAAGGGGCCGACGGTATCCCAGAGTTTAACTCTACCGTTGAAGTAGAGATATAAACCTGCTCTACCTTGTATGACTTCAATCACTTTGAGACCGAAGCTACCGAGGGAGTAGAATTGAACTCCGGGAATGAGTTGGGCGATCGCACTACCAAAGTTTTTTTGGTCTCTGTCCCCCAAAATAATTTTACAATTCTCGCGGGTAGGCGCGGGAGGTTTGGCAACTACTAAGGGCTGCGGGTTGTTGTCTCCCTCTGTTTGAAACAGTCCCCAATCTTTGCCACCCCAATACATCAAGTCAAAAGCGGGGGCGTAAATCCAGCCGGCTACTGGTTCGTTATCTGATAGTAAACCGATCATTACTGAGTAATAAAGTTTTTTTTGAATAAACTCCTCTGTGCCATCCAGAGGATCTATACACCAGATCCGGCGGTAATTGGCGTGAAAAGCTCCTCTAGAAAGAGGATTTTCCTCGGTGATCGTGCCATCTTCAGGAAAAAGCTGGTGAAATTCGGCGGAGAGTTGTCGGTCTAAGAACTGGTCTATATTTGTTACATAGTCGTTTGGCCCTTTTTGGGAAACCTCAAACGGCAAGCGAGCCAATTTTTGAGCCTGTTGACCGCAGTCGCGCATGAGAATGCGAATTTTTTGGTCTTGGTCAGTGGAAAGATACGACATATAGCTAAAAATAAAGGCGTAATTAATTGAGAGGTGAACATATTGTAGTGTGGGCAAGGCGCAACGATTAACTTATACCAGTTTTCACTTGAGGAGGTACTGTTCTTAATTAGCAATTACCCTGTTCTCAGGCAACCGAAAACTGCTATAGGTCACTATGTCATGATTATCAGTCAAGGAAAAGGAGGACGCTTTGAAGTATCACTTAGCATTAAGTCGCCCGATTGACCTTGAGAGTATCGCTAAAGATGCTGAAGTTGGCATTTGTCCGCGTCATGTGATGTGGGGACTCAGCCAGCGGTTAGGGGCGACTATCCATCAACCAGAGGGGTATTCCCCATTATTTCTCGATCGGATACGCTCTAAAGTTTCTAGTCGGCCGGAACATTGGGCCTTAGCCCGCAAGCTGTCTGAGCAACTCGATCGCAATGATACGATCTTGTGTACGGGTGAGGATATTGGTATTCCCGTAGCCACGCTTTGCGGGGCTAAGTCTAATCGACCCAAAATTGCTGTATTTTTTCATAATATAGATCGGCCGCGCGGCCGTTTGGCTCTGAAATTGTTTGGTTTGGGAAACCGGATTGACTTGTTTATTGCTTGTGCTAGTCCTCAAGCTAATTTCCTGTGCCGCTACTTGAATTTGCCTGAATCCCGATGCTGGCTGCTTCTAGATCAGACAGATACAAACTTTTTCACGCCGGGCCCCCCAAGACCTGATAAGGGGCGTAGAACGATCGCCAGCGTCGGGTTAGAAAAGCGGGATTACAGGCTGCTTGCTGAAGCTACTTCTAATTTAGATGTGGATGTGAAAATTAGCGGTTTCTCTAAGGATGCGATCGCATTAAAGCAAGCTTTTCCTGAAATTCTGCCGGAGAATATGTCCCGTAAATTCTACCCTTGGCCTGAGTTGGTGCAACTCTACCGCGATGCGGATATAGTTGCAGTTACTCTGACAGATAATAAGTATGCTGCGGGTATCCAAGTTTTTCTAGAAGCGATGGCAACTCGGCGACCGGTGGTAGTGACGAAAACTCAAGGTTTGGCTGATTACCTTGCGCCTCCTGGTATCGCTACAGTAGTTAATCCAGGGGATGCTGAAGGTTTGCGGAATGCAATTATAAAGTTACTAAACAATCCCCAAGAGGCGGAAAAACAAGCAAAATGCGGTTATGAATTGGTACTCAAAGAGCATAATAGCGAGCAGTATATTGAGGCGCTAGCGGCGCGGCTAGCTGCACTCTAATACTTTAGGACTTACGCAGGTCGTAGCAGAAACCGGGTTTTTGAGAGAATCTGTGGGTAATAACTAGGGACTAGGGGCTAGGGGCTAGGGGCTAGGGAAGAAGGGAATAAAATCAGCGGGTTCCAGCAATCGATAGTGTCTGGTATTGCCTTAGCGGTTGCTATATTTTCGTCAAAAAACCCGGTTTCTTAGTTAGTTAGGGTGGCGTTACGAATAACTTTAATTTTTTAAGTAGAATTTGCGTATTTTTAGGCCGCTTTTCAGGTTTAATATTCATCATTTCATCTATAAAATCTGCTAAGTAATTTTCAATTTTAACAGTGCTATTCCTCCAAATAATTTGCTCTGGGTCGTTATCTGATATCAAATTTATAGGCGCTTTACCTGTCAGTAAATAAACAAAGGTACGCCCTAAAGCAAAAAAATCAGATTGTTGTATAGCTTTGCCTGCAAGTTGTTCGGGTGGGGCGTATCCCAAGGAACCAAGTGGTAAACTTTCACCTGCTTCTGTTTTGACGCTCCCAAAGTCAATTAATGCCAATTTCCCATCAGGCTTAAGTATAATATTAGATGGCTTAATGTCGCGATGAATAATATTTTTACTGTGAATTAAGCCTAATATATTGATTAGCTGTTTTAGCCAATCAATAGCTATTGATTGAGAGATTTCATGTTGCTCTAAATATTTATCTAAGTTTTCACCAGGAATTTTTTCCATTACTAAACATTGTAAATACTGAGAGCAACCATTAGGTGAAATCCTAAAATAACCGTCAGGTTCTACTTTAGGAATTCCTATATGCCTCAGCCAGATTAAAACCCGTGCTTCTTGTTTAAATAACCGAACTAAATCCGAATTATTTGTATATTTTAGGACTTTTAGGACTTTGTGAGTTCCCCATTCTTGTTCGTCAGTTCCCCAATCTTCTACCTCAAATATTTCTGTAGGATGTCCTAAGTCTAACGATCGCAATGGTTTGATAATGCGGTAGCGATCGTTAATTAGCAAAGCTGTACCGCAAGCTGGGCAGTATTTAACTGCATCGGAGTTTTGGCGATTGTGACACTTAGGGTTAATACAGTAGTTCACCAAAAAAGTCCTATTTGCAATCGGCGAGATTTGATATTAATCGGCTTTAAGCAACATCATTTAAAGCAACTAAATTCATCATAGTGGTTCCCACTTACAGATAGACTCTGGCGAAAGAGGACAAGTTTTGGTATCGATCGAATTTCCGCCGAGGTAGAGTAGCATCAGTTTAGTCAAAGATTTCAATGTTTTGATATCGCTGATTTGATTGTTGTAGAGGTAAAGTATAGTTAGTTTAGTCAAAGATTGCAATGGTTCGATATCACTGATTTTATTGTTGCTGAGGTCGAGTATATTCAGTTTAGTCAAAAATTCTAAGGGTTTAATATCGCTAATTTTATTGTTGCTGAGGTCGAGTATAGTCAGATTAGTCAAGGATTGTAAGAGTGTGATGTCGCTGATTTTATTGCTGTAGAGGGAGAGAGATGTCAAGTTAGTTAAAGATTGCAATGGTTTGATGTCGCCGATTTGATTGTTATGGAGTTGGAGTAAATTCAGTTTAGTCAAAGATTGTAAGGGTTTGATGTCGCTGATTTTATTGTTATGGAGTTCGAGTAAATCCAGGTTAGTCAAAGATTCTAACGGTTTGATGTCGCTGATTTTATTGCTGTAGAGGGAGAGAGATGTCAAGTTAGTTAAAGATTCTAGCGGTTTGATGTCGCTGATTTTATTGCTATGGAGGATGAGTACATTCAGTTTAGTCAAAGATTGTAAGGGTTTAATATCGCTGATTTGATTATCGTTGAGGTCGAGCCAAGTTAGGTTAGTCAAAGATTGCAATGGTTTAAGATCGCTGATTTGATTGTTATAGAGGTATAGTGCCGTGAGACTAGAAAGTGTCTGATTAGCCGCCTCACACTCAGTAGTCTCAGCTTTCTCCAACAGCACTTCAACAGTATGTTTAGCTTCAGGACTTAAAGAAGTCCGATCGCGACACCAATCAGCAAATGTTCTGTTTCCAAATTGCGTCTCTGCTGCTAATACTCCCAGTCCATTTGCACATAACGCTAGGGCAATCGCACTACAACTAACTACTATCAACTTTGGTAAATTTATAGATTTATCTGCAACTCTCAGTCTCATAAATCTTGTCCCTAGAAGCTTTGTTCATCGTCATCTCCTGTGGGTGGTTAAATCAGACTGAAATTCCCCCCAACGTTGCTGCACCTGTTTATAACATTCAGCAGGGGAAATCGCCAAGTTTTGCAACAAGTTGATATCGATCGCACCGTTACCAATAACCAAAATTACCATCGCCTGAGTGGGGTCATAGGTCGCGATCGCCCCTAGTAATCCACTAACAGCCTCTTCCTCCAGTTCCAGACCTTGCAGATACCGCCCTACCTGCCCTTGAGGAATAAATGTCCGATTGAAGTTAACAATATCAATAGTCCAATCAATGAACGGAGGAACTACATCCACAACATCGCAAACTACCAGCCCACGTCCTTCATTTACATAACCAATCCAGGCCGTGTATCCCAGAATCAAAATATTATGGTGAATGAAGCGGTTCTGCCAATAGCCAAAATATCCTTGCCAAAGGTCATTTTGCATTCGCATTGGCTTCCTCCCGCAGAATTTTTGCTGCTTCCACCTCTATAGATCGCGTTACTACATTAGCCCGGATCGCGCGAAACATCCCAAAGCGACAAAGACCCGCACCAAATGACAACCGCATCAACAGAATCGTAGGCACTTCTCGCACAGACTTAATAAAGCCAGAAACTCCATATTTCATCCACCCTTGCGGACGAATAATTCCCTGCCAAATCGTATCTAGCCAAGAAGGTAGAGTTTGTTCCGTCCAATCTGCGGTTTTCACCTCTCCCTCAACAAATCCCGTCGCCTCTAAAAGTTCAGAAAAGCCTTCAATACTGGAAAAAGCAGGATGCGACCATTGATCGAGTAACTGCTGCATCACAGGTTTCTCCCAAAAATTCAGCGGTTGCTGGCGATCGTCCCGCTGATTCCAATCAGCCAGAACCATTATCCCACCGGGCTTGAGTACGCGCATCAACTCTCTGGCGAAAATAGCTTTATCGGGCATATGCGGGCCTGCTTCGATCGACCAAACTACATCAAAACTCCCATCTGGGAATGACAATCCCATCGCATCATCTACCTGAAACTGGACATTCAGACCTGCTGGCGTGAGTTCCTGAGCACGTTTGACTTGTTGAGGACTGATGGTAATCCCGGTGACTGCAAACCCGTAATCCTGGGCCAGAATGCGGCTGCTACCGCCAATTCCGCAACCGACATCTAAAACGGTAGTGCCGGGAGATAATCGATCTAAACCGCCCCAACGCACCATTTCATGGATGAAGTCAGATTTAGCCGCTAAAAAATCCTTTTGTTGTGGTGGCGAACCATAATAACCTAAGTGAATATGTTCGCCCCAATAAAACTCTAAAATGCCGTCTTCCGTCCACTCGTCATAGGAATTGGCAACAGAATCAGATGATTGATAACGACGAGCGGTGAGTAGATAGAGTGCAATTCCTACTATTAGGAGTGTCAGCAGAATTCCCAGTGTAGCAAACAATAAATTCATCCCGATTTAACCTCAACATTTTTGACAATAACTTTTTCCATTTTGTCTAGGAAACTTGGTTATGTACCTAGAGCCATTGATTGGGACGCTTGACGAAATGATGCGATCGATACCAGGCGATTAGAGTCAGCATCCCAGAGAATAAACTTGGAACATTCCAGCATATCGCCGATCCGCAGCTTTTTTACTTTCGATAGCAAGTGAATATTTTCATTATGACAAGCTTCGAGATTATAATTAGGGATTCTTTCAGAAAGATGATGAATGTTGTGGTAGCCAATATCTGCGGTAAACCACTTGAGAATTGTCGGTAACTCTAGGTAAGTGCTGCCCTCGATTGCTCCCCTAATGTAGCTCCAGTCTGCTGTTTTGTGGGCGTAGCAGCCATCAAAATTGTGCTGTACAAAAAAGACCCAGATGAAGATTGCAGCAGAAAAAGTCAAGATAATTGAGTACATGGTTAAGAAGAATCCCGGCCCCAAGAGATAGCTAAAGATAATTAAGCCACCAATAACGCAAATGTTGTTAAACAGCAGATCCCAAAATTCTGCCACCGTGTACCAATGTTTGGACTTATGAGCAGAGATAATTTCTGATAAACTCATGCCGGGAGATGTTTTCAATCGAGTAAATAGATCGCGAATAAAATCATAAGTTCCTGCGATCAGGGCAATTCTTGGCTTGATCGCGAGATAGAAAAAACCGCCGGGAAAAGCCATTAATGGATGTCGTAGTAATTCATAAAGCCTTTGGTCAAATGAATTGAGTTTTGAAAATTCCTCGGTAGAAAGAAAGTCGGCAATACCGCGATATCGCTCCCAATCACCATTGGTTTTGTGATGGTAGGCATGATCTCTTGACCAGGGGTATTGAGGGATGGCGTTGATGACACCCAGGATAAAACCTACGACTCGATTAACTCTTTTTGAACTAAAGAGCGAATAGTGTCCGCAATCGTGCATTAAAGAAAAACAACGCACGGATAAAAGTACAATTAGAAGCACTATCGGCGGTAGCAACCAAAAGGAAATCGCAACTGCTTTTACTGCTAAAAACCATAAAAGAAGATAAGGGACAAGCGTGTTGAGGATTTGATAAGTCGCCCATAAGTCGTTACTCCTCATATAGGGAGTCAGAACAAAGTCAGATTTTTTAATTGTGGTTTCCATTCAATAAAGCTCTTTTGTGAACAACTTTGAGGCCATCTGTTAACAGTTAACAGTTAACTATTAACTATTAGCTGTTAACTGATTAAATAAGATGGCGTGCAGATTAAATAGAGCAATCGTCATCGATTACCCCCATATCACGGCAATTAGGCTCAGAAAATACTACTGAATTGTGAATCGTAAAAATTGGTTAACCAACTATATCGACAGGACTGAAATAACCGCTTGGCTGCGGCTCAGTTTCACACCTGCTAGCATTGCAAAGCTAACTAGGGGCACATGGGGAGAGATGAGGCTACTAACAGCAACTAGGCAATACCGCCACAACCTGCTTGCTATTGTGACTTGAGACGATATTCTCGACTTGGAATCGCAAAAAGCTTTTAGACATAATCTGTACCTCGCAGATATTTGGGCAACATCGAAAACTATCGGCGGGCATCCTGACTCAGAGAATAAGAAACTCTCATTACAGTTGCGGGACAGCGCCAGATTTACACTGGACTTTCCCCCTTACGTCTGATGGCTGCTCCCCATCAGAACCGACAATTATATTAAATAGTAGCATAACTTTGATTGAGAGTCAAGGTTATTGTCAAAATAATCAAGAATAATCGATTTTCAGAGAGAAGAAATTGATTTCGTTGCTTGCAATAAAACTGAAGGTAGATGAAACGATCGCACAGGCGAGTTAACAATAGAAAAAGCCGATCGCGCGGCGGTGGAAGCACTATCAAAAAGGGTTTCTAATTCAGAAACCGCTGCCATTGGTGTTTGTTGTCGCGCTGTCCAGTCGGCAAAATCAATTAGCAAATTCCACTGAGAAATTATTGTGAAAGGAATGCCAATACTTTCTCCCGCCGCTTGCCATTCAGACAGCATCCAATAGCGATTGTGAGAAGGATCTCGTAGTAATTCTACTTGGTTAATGAACTCTGCTAGGGGTTTTTCTTCGGGAGAAATCGCATCTACTACTAGCAATTGACCTCCGGGTTTGAGAACGCGGAGGATTTCAGCTAAAATGGGTGGTAAACTGGGGAAGTGATGAGCTGCGTAGCGACAGGTGACGAGATCGAAGTGGCGATCGCTAAAAGGCAATTCGGCCGCGCTAGCTTCTTGAAACTGAATATTTGTAATCTTTCGCGCTGCTGCTTGTTGTTTCGCCTCTGCCAACATTCCCGGACTTAAGTCGATCGCGATCGCCTCCCGAATCTTTGGCGAAAAGGCAAAAGCTGTATGACCCGCTGCACAAGCAACATCTAATAAGATCGTATCTGCTGTTGGCGATGCCGTTTTCACCATCAGCGCTAAATCGTGTCCCTTAGCAAAGATTGGCGACGTGCCATAAGCGGCAGCGGCGCGGTCAAATTGCTGTTTCACATTGCCTTCTAGTTCCATAAATTAATCCTCACCTTCCCAATAATCTACTTCAGTTTACCTGTAAATATATGAAATCTGTCCCCACAACCGCTCTATTCTATTAAAGAATCCGTTGATTTTGACTCGCTGCTTCTCTCTGCATCAGCAAAGCGAACCGGCCAAATGCGATCGCAGAAAAATAGCGTTCCTGCTACTAAGCATAAGGGAATTGCCAGCAAATTCAACAGCGGAATGCTTACCAAACCAAAGCAAACTAAACCAAAAGTTGCACTTCCAGGCAAACTAGCGCGAACTACTGCTAACTTATCTTGAAAATTAAGCCGTCGCCTGTCTAAAGGTGCGCTCAGGAAATCCAAACAAACTAGGGTTGCTCCCAAGGCAATACCTCCGACAGTTGCAGCAATAGATCCTATTCCTGGCACAAAATTTAATAGTAATAATGGCAAGGCCACGCTAATCAGAAGTTGCAATTTTCTTAATTCAAACCCGACTGCTCTTTTGATTTCGCCAAAAATACCGAGCAAACTTGTATCTGCTGGAGGTAAATTACCAATTCTCAAAAGTTCTAACTGCTCCGACAATTGGCCGTACCAAGGCGCACCTAAAATCACCCCAAATTGCACCAATAAAAAGCCAATTACTAGCAATAATCCCGCAACGAGAAGGACTCGTAATAGCCAACCTAATACAGAAGTTAAAACGCTTAAATAGCTCAACCAAGCAGGTAAACCCGCAATCAGAGCATTAAATTTGACTGATAAATCAGCAACCAGAGCATCTATTCCTTGCAAACTAGGAAACAGTAAGCCCAGATAAAGAGCAGTGCCAATTATTAAATTTACCAATACGGGAACTAGAACGTAACCCCAGAGTCTAGGAGTCTGCAAAAGGAATCCCAATGCTCGAAAAGGATAAGATGCACCCGCTAGGATACCGATAGGTGTCCGAATCAGCGCGTTAGTAGAATTTGAACCTTGCTGGTGTGCCATTTTTGTCTCAGATTATATTTTCCCAGTTTACTGTTAGTCTATGTATTGCTACTACTATAGCTTAATTAATTTCGGTAAATTTATGACTTTTTTGGTGTAAATTGGAGTAGTGAGGTCGTTTGCGCTAAAATTTGCACATACTTGAAACTCTAGTTGCGTAATTAGGCTGATGGCTTAAAAAAGAGCAACTTCTCACCAACAATTCCTCTAAATCTTCAATTCGCCTCAGCCAGATAGTACCATTACTTCCTGCTACAGCAAGTTTTTTACCATCAGGGCTCCAGCTTACATTAACAACATTCTCGTTAAAATCAAATTGAGCAACTTGTCGCCCCGCTAAATTCCACAGCCGCACCGTCTTATCAATTCCGACAGTCGCAAAACGCTCTCCATCGGGGCTAAAGCTAACTAACTTAGTATCTAAATGCAAAGTCTCTATCTCCTTCAATAAATCCTTTTTTGACATATCCCAAAGTCCCACTTTACCATTTAAAGTTACTGTAGCAAATAGTCTTTGCTGCTGAGAAGAACTAAAGCTAATACTAATAGCTTGGGTGGGCAAAGTTTCTTCTGACTTTCCTGAGATATTCCAAAGCCGGACTGTAGAATTGCCATCTAAAGTCGCTAAAAATTTTCCGTTTGGGCTAAAGGTTACGCTTCTCACTAAACCATTATTCCCTGGGAGTGTAACACCAGAGGCGATAGAGTTTGGCAGTTTAGAAAGATTCCACAACCTTGCAGCATCGTCTATACCAGCAACAGCTAAAAGCTTCCCATCAGGGCTAAAACTAATACTGGTAATTGCTCCCTTAACAGCTTTCCATTCATAAATTTTTTGACCTGATAAACTCCATAATTTGATAGTACCATCTCTTCCACCTGTGGCTAAATATTTTCCGTCAGGGCTAAAAATCAGGCTATTAATTGACTCTTGTAAAGCTTTCCATTCATAAGTCTTTTTGCCTGATAGATTCCACAGCTTAACTGAATTATCTACTCCAACAGTCGCTAAAAATAGTCCATCTTGGCTAAAACTCACACTGGTGACAGCACCAATGTGACCTTGCCAAGCTATCTCTCTTCCTTGAAGAAAAGACCCTTTAAACTGCTCTTGTGCGTCGAGTTTATCGAGAATTATCTGTAAAGCTAATAGAGGTCTTGTTGCTGGATATCGCTGCAAAACTGGCTTATTCTTCACCAATGCTCTCAACTTCTGACCCGCTGCGATTGCCCTCGGTAAAGCCTCTAATAAAGCTTGGCTATTTTCTGAATTTTGAGAAATCGCTAAAAGTAAAGCATCTGTCCCATTTTGTTCTATTTCAATACTTGTTTGAGCTAGTTGAAACCGCTGATAAGCTAGAGTTGAAAAACTGATTGCGCCTACCAAAGATGCCGCCAATATACCAGAACCTATCCCAATCCATTGTTTAGCTTTTTGCTTTGAAGTTGCTGCTTCTGTCTTGGCTTTTGCAGCATTAATTCTGGCTTTTTCAGTCTCAATTTTAGCCGATTCTAGAGTTTGTTTTCGCTCGTCTAAAACTACTTGTTGGCTAGCTGTCAAAAATTGGAAATCGTGATTTCTCAAACTTTTACCAGCAGCCCAGACTAATGCTAACTGCAAATCTTCACCTTGTAATAACTGAGAATAATCCTGACAATTAGAATTTAGCCACGCTTTGATTGCTTGAGAGTAAGGTGGTAGCTTTCCTAACTCATAATCCACATAATTTATATCAAAAATATGCTGATAAATTAGGTTTGATACTTTTAATTTATCTCCCCGTTTAACGACTAATCCTGATAGCCGCAGCTCCATCTGTTCGGGAGTGCCATCGGCGATAATTTCGCCATATTGTAAAATTTGCTGATATAACCCTAAGCGTCTAACAATATGTTTATCTTCTGTGAGAATACGATCTCTAATTGTCGAAAGATGCTCTGGTACATCCTGAGCTTCCCAATTTTCAATTACTCTCTGATGCACCACTTTTCTTACTATAAATTCGGGGGAAATTTGCTCAGATTTTTCGGTTAAATCTGTATTCTCAAGGATAAGTTTACAAACCTTTTGAGTCAAAAAAGGTTGTCCTCCAGTCCAGTATAAAACTTCCCTCATAATCGCCTGATAATTTTCTGCAACTGCTGCCAAACCAGCCGTTAAAGGTTTTGCTTCCTCTTCGTCAAAACCTGATAATTCAATTGCCTTACCAATATTAAAAGGTGTACTACTAGAACCTGGATCTCTGCATAAATCTTTTGGCGATGCTACACCCAAGAGTACCCAAGTCAGGCGATTATACTCAGGATTATTAGGACGTTTATTATAACCAGAGCGAATGAGAGCAAAAAAATCATTGGCGGGGAAATTGAGAGCGAGAATGCTATCAATTTCATCGATAAAAATTACAATATTGCTGCTAATATTAGCCAGCATTACAGTTTCTATAAACTCGCTCAAACGCTGCACAGGTGCTAAAAAATCGCGCTCTCGCCACCAAGTTCGGACATTGACAACATCTGAGAGATTAAAATTATTTTCTATGGTGCGAATTAGACCAGCATACCACTGTTCAGGAGTCACGCCCCGGTTTCCAATTTCTGACATATCAATAGCTGCACAGGCGATTTCCTCAGCTTTTAGTCTTTGTATTGTTCGTACCTGTAAACTCGATTTACCCATCTGTCGGGAATTCAAAACATAACAAAATTCTCCAGCTTTTAATGCGCTGTAGAGGTCGTCATCTGCTTGCCGCTTCACATAATTGCAAGCGTCACCTGTTAGACTCCCGCCGACTTGATAGTAGGATGGTTTTGTTGCTAAATTCATTAAAATAAATGTAAACTAAGTTAAGTCTATCTCATTACTGGGATTTAAGGAGCCTATGAGCCAGATGCCGAAAAACATAGCTCAGTTGTATAATACGGACTTTGTGGCATGGACAGAAAAAACGGTGCATTTGCTTCGTACTGAGCAATTTAAACAGGTAGAATGGGAAGCTGTTATTGAGGAAATTGAAAGCTTGGGTAAATCGGAGCGGCGGGAGTTGAAAAGTCGATTAGAAGTGTTGTTACAGCATTTACTAAAGTGGCAATTTCAGTCTAGTTTGCGAAGTAGCTCTTGGCGAAATACGATTGATGAACAACGCAACCGAATTGAAGATTTACTGCTAGATAGTCCTAGTCTTAATCCCGCTCTAGAAGAAGTTTTAGGCGAGTGCTACCGCCGGGGTAAAAAGGCTGCTACCAATGAAACTGAATTACCTCTAGTTACTTTTCCTACAGAGTGTCCCTACACTATTGACGAAATTCTAGATGCTGATTTTTTCCCAGATGCTATTAATCTATAGTCCCATTATCGCGCAAATTTTGACTCAAGTGCAAGCTGAAATATTGGCGGTACAATTCACATCTCGGACTGCACTCATTACCTTGTAATTTTACTAACCCTAAACTTTCTAATTTAAATGCCTGCATCGTTTTTAACTGTACCGAAGAACTCGCCATAACTACTTCTCTCATTCCCGCCGTCAATTCTGGATACTGTTCCAAATTCCACAACTGCCTGCGTAGATGATCGCTATAAACTCCACCTTCTCCAAAAGCAGTTTGCTTGAGCTGTTCAAGGGTCAAGTCCTGCCGTGAAATGTGATATAATGCTACTCGCACTAGATAAGGATTTCCCCCCACAATTGCCATTAATTCTAATACTTCTTGCTCTGACCACTTCAAATCATGCCGCTGCGCTAAATCTGCGATTTGTTGAGCGTTAAACTCTGGTAATTCCACTGGCAACCCCACATTGAAAGGGGATTGATTGATATTCATGGGAATGTAAACTTCTGTGGAGTGAACTACAATTAATCTTAGTTTTTTCCAAATCTCTCGACGTTTTGATTCTTCATGCCAAGCTCGTAGCAATCCCAAGAAATCTTCAGCAATATCCGTATATTGAAAAATACGGTCGATTTCATCTAAACCTAAAACTACCGGACTATCGATTTGCGGCAATATATACTTTTCAAAGTAATCTTTGCAATTAACTTTACTGCCAAAAATATCATCCCAATAATCATCTAATTGATTCGGCAAGTTCAATTCTCGCCCGATATAAGCGCAAAACCACTTTAAAAATTTATCTAAATTTGCAAACACGCCTTTATCTACTAGCTGAAAACTCAGCGGAACGGTGCAATAACCTTGACGTGAAGCGCTATCTAAAATCCGAGAAAGTAAAGAAGTTTTACCCATTTGTCTCGGAGCTTTAATCCGAATTAATGCACTTGATTGCAAAATTGTCTCATAGCAACGTTCTTCAATTGGTGGCCGTTCCACATAAAATCTAGAATTTACATCGACTTGTCCCCCCGGCAATTCTGGTTCTGCCGTAGGTAAAGGAATGTCATTACTAACTGTAAAGTCCGTATTTACCTGGTTGCTGTCAGGTTTAGCAGAATTGTGGTCGCTTGGGTCAAGGGTGAGCCCAAAAGTCGCGAATAACTGGCGAATTTTGCTGAGGTCGGCTCCATCTCGGCCCTGCCGAATTTTGCTAACAGTATCAGCGCCGACACCCGACTCCGCCTCTACCTCAGCCAGCGTGCCTTTGAGGTTGTTCTGGTCAGACCACTCCTGAATCGCCTCATTAATTTTTTTCAACCCAGAGGCGGTAAGAATTCGACCGCGATCGCGTTTTGACTTGAGCACTTCTCTTTTACCGAAAACCGAGTTTAACGCCTTAACTTGGTATTTTAGACGATTTTAAGGGAGATAGGAAACTCGCCCTAATTTAAGGAAGTTAATTTTTAGCCACATTTTTGACACTAACCGACTCAAACCCTCTCCAGTCAGTAGTTGTAAGGTTTTCAATGATTTCCCCTAAAAATATTTTTTAACTCCCTAATCTCCTGCGCGGAACCCCTCTCCAATTTTTTAAAGTAGTGACATCAAGCAAACAGGGAATACAAAATGAATATTTTACGCAGACTGGCAATGGCTGCTTTCGGTACCGCCGCTATCTTCACAATCAATACTTTAAATCAAGCTGCCGCAGCTTATAAATTTGACCAAACAGAAATTGACCAAAACAGCGTTGTTGCCGTTGCAGTTCCGCGCGGTTTAGGCGGCCACCAACTGTTAGTTTTAGAACAAATATCTAAGTCGCGTTCTTGCTGGAGCGAAAGCGGTTCTAACCCCGTTACCATCGATCCGTTGCTGTTAAATTTTGACTTCACTGGTCTTTGCGGCCGCGCCACAGATAGCAATGGTTATTCTATCCGCATGGCTGGTACTGATTTGGCATTAAAATATAGTTTAAGTTTGCAGAATAATGGCAGCGATGTTCTGCTTGTCGGCAGTCCTAACGACCCAAATTATCAGCCTGTTGTGATTGGTAGAACGCGCGGTGTAACTGGCGGTTTCATGAAGGTTTTTCTCGATCCAGAATGGCGTTTTGCTAAACGAGCTTATGACGGTAAAACCCTCGGACACTTTTATTTAGCCAGCAATCAAACTGCTCCGGGAACTGTAAATAATGGGACTGATACACCGCCTATTACTACTGCTTTTAAAGATATCAGTAGCGATATCTATTCTAAAGAAATTCAACAGGCTGTAGAGTTGGGATTCGTTGCTGGATTCAGCGATAATACCTTCCGCCCTCAAGAAGCTTTAACTAGGGAGCAATTGGTATCTTTAGTATTGGAATCTTTGAAGCGAGTCAAGGGTGCTAATTTAAGTATTCCCACTCAAGTATCATCTCGTCCTTATGCTGATGTTGAAGCTTCCCGCTGGAGTGCTGCTAAAATCAAATTTGCACAGGATAATAAGATTGTCAGCGGCTATGAAGATGGGACGTTTAAACCGCAGCAACTTGTCACCCGCGCTGAAATGATGGCAGTGCTAAGAAAAGCAGCAGAATTTGGTTTGACTTTGCAAGGTCAATCTCCCAATTTATCCCCCACACAACCAGTTAAAACTTTCTCAGATACCCCCAATCACTGGGCCGCTTCCACAATTAATCAAATGTCTGGTTATTGTTCTATAGCTTCTCCTTTGAATGAAAGTGGCAATCAGTTTTTCCCAGATGCCGGAGCGAAGCGTAATTATGCAGCCGCAGCTACTTTACGAATGCTCAATTGTGTTTCTAAGTAGTAGTTAATTGCTTTCGGTGAATAGCGCGATCGGACTTGTCATTTTTGATTTCACTATTCACCTAAATCGGCCCAAGAGTTAACAGATAGAACAGTTCTTTAACAACCCAGGTAACAATCATGGAAACTATTCTTTGTTCACCTCTAGCTACCCCTAATCAATCTGAATCAGTTAAGGATAAGGATAATTGCGATTTAGATAGCTGCATTGCATTAGCTTGGTTGGAGTTAGTAGCATTAAATGCAGATGCTTTGACGGGAGATGATTGGCTGGCTTTGTGCGATGATATTGATACTGGCGAAATCTATCGAGACTGGTTTTTGTGGCAAGATATGGAAGTTAGCGGCGAATGGGAAGCTTTCGATCATTTAAGCGATCGCAGATTTGCATTCCCAGAAAAAGCTTCTCTCAAAGCTTTGATTGACAGGATAGAGGATGCGAGAAATTCCGCGATCGCACAGCTTGAATTTTGCTAGGATACCCTCTATAAGTCCCCCGAAATTCGGGGGATGACGACAGCCGAAAGCTAAAAAAAGTATTTTTGAATACAATTTGCGGGAAGTCCAGCTCTAAAATATGTAGTTCGAGGATGCGATCGCAAATTTTTCTCACTCACTCCATTTTGCCGACAGACGTGCTATAATTCAAAAAAGCGAGGGCACGTAGCTCAGTGGATAGAGCATCAGATTCCGGTTCTGAGGGTCGGGGGTTCAAATCCCTCCGTGCTCGCTTAGTTAGCAAGGCAGGCAAGCCACCCCGCATTTCCCCATTTCCCGCTTGCCTGCCATTTTTCTTGTCACATAGAAGAAGGGGCTAGGGGCTAGGGGCTAGGGGCTAGGGAAGAGAGGGAGGGGGAGCGGGGGAGCGAGGGAGCGAGGGAGCAGGGGAGATGGGGAAGGTAAGTAAGAGGGATTAGCCATTAGCCATTACCAATTACCCATTACCAATTACCCATTACCAATTACCCATTACCAATTACCCATTACCCTTATATTTCTTCACCATCCCCCCCTTGACCTTGAACACCTTTAATAATCCGAGATAACTCACTCTTTTCATTAAAACTAATCCGAGTTGGAGAACCGCTAATAATCCGTTCGTAACTGCGGAAAGAGTCTCTAATTTCCGGCCCTTTCTCCGTAATTGTATACTCCCGAATACCCTTATCGTGCCAAGAACCACGCATTTTGAAAACATTAATAGCGCGGGACATTTCTCCTCGGATTTCCACATACTGAAGCATGATAATCGTATCAGTAATCGTAGAAATATGAGAATCCGTAATTGAATTAGAGCCCATGAACTGATCGCTTGTATTCGTGAAAAAGCCAGTTATTTCCTCCTGCTTAGCAAAACCAGTCACGCCGATCACAAATTGCCGGAAAGAATTATTACTAACTCCCCGCGCTAAAGCTGATAGGGAATCAATAGCAATTCGAGACGGCTTAAATTCAGCAATTTCTGATTTAATATTTTGCAAATGGTCTTCTAAACCTGCCGATTCCGGGTAGGTGCAAAGGATTCTCAGCAGACCTTTTTGTTCCATTTCCTCAAAATCAATTCCCCAAGAATAAGCATTGCGAAATAGCTGAGCGCGAGACTCTTCATAAGCAAATAGCATAGCGCGATCGCCATTTGCACAAGCATTTTGCAAAAACTTACTCACCAGCAAAGTTTTACCCGTACCAGTAGCGCCAGTAGCTAAAATAATCGAATCTTTGAAGAAACCACCACCGCACATTTCATCGAGAGTTTTATCCCCAGAAGAAACCCGGACATTAGAAGAACGTTGAGTTAAGCGCATTGCACCAAGGGGGAAAATATTAATGCCGTTATTCGTAATCGTAAAAGGATACTCCCCTTTCATGTGAGTTGTCCCCCGCAACTTCAAAATTTCCATCGTGCGACGACGGCGTTCCCCTTCCAAAACGTTGCGGACAATCACTACATTATCTGAAACAAATTCCTCTACTCCAAACCGCGCCACAGGGCCATACTCTTCTACCCGTTCAGTGGTCATAATCGTAGTAGCACCAACTTGTTTTAGTCGCGCTACTAGACGAAAAATCTCCCGCCGCACTACGGAGGCCGCATCATATTGCTGGAAAACTGCCGTTACTGAATCAATAGAAACTCGCCGAGCTTTATATTTCCGAATCGCGTATTGAATGCGCTCGATTAAGGCGGATAAATCAAAATTTCCGACAATATCTTGACCTTCTGGATCGGGAGAAGCATCTAAAATAAACAGTTTGCCTTCGTCAATTAAGCGTTGCAAATCCCAACCGAAACTGTAGGCATTTTTAATGATATCTGTGGGAGATTCTTCAAAGGTAACAAATACCCCCGCTTCTTCAAAGTTCATGATGCCGTTGTAGAGAAATTGCACGGCAAATAATGTCTTTCCAGTTCCCGATGTGCCGCTGACTAAGGTGGTTCTGCCAATAGGCATTCCTCCGTGACTTATATCATCGAAACCCTCAATCATCGTGCGAATTTTTTGAACTCCTGGGGTTACTAATACTTCGTGATGCAAAATTTGAGTATTATTATCCATATTTTGTTTTTGTTTTTTGTTGTTAATTGTTGTTTTTAATTAGAAAGCTATTAGGATCAACAATGTCAATTATCACTATTGTATATTTAGTGTTGTTCTATATTTTGTTTTATAGAAAGTCACTCAAGCTAACAGTTTTAATTGTATTAATTGTTGTAGCTATTTGTTGACGATCGCTTAGATTCTATCGTGTAAGTTCATGTCTTCTTCGCGCAATTCTTCATAGAGTAAATCTAGTCCAATCAAAACTTTTTCTCTGTCTGATAAATCACCAATAATTTTTCTGACTGGAGGTGGCAATATTTTAGCCAAAGTCGGCGTTGCCAAAATTTTGTCCTCTTCTGCTAGTTGAGGGTTTTTGAGGACATCTATCACTTTGAGGGCGTAGACTCCCAGAAATTCTTGCTCTAGAATGTCCTTGAGTGTTTTCAAAGCCCTTACAGAGTTGGGAGTATTCCCAGCAACATAGAGTTTGAGAACATAGGTTTTCTTCAGAGGGGTCATAAATTTTGCTCAGACTATCAGTTGATAATTGGTGATTGGTGATTGATAATTGGTAATTGGTGATTGGTAATTGGTGATTGGTAATTGGTGATTGACAACAATTAACAGTTAACAGTTAACAGTTAACAGTTAACAGTTAACAAAAATCAAGAATCTCTGGGAATTGAACGTCTGTACATCTCGCACAAGTGTGCAATCGCATCGATTAGTGTCAATCGGTAGTCTAGTAATACTTCCTCACTACGACCTTCTAATTTTAGCTGGTTGGCAAATTCATCCATTAATTCCATGTGAATTTCTACAATTTGAGTAACAGAAATGTCGGCAAAAAAAGCTACATTTACAAACTCATCTATTTTATTATTCAGCGTGGAGTCTGGGGAAAAATAATTCAAAACTATCTCACGATAATTTGACTGAAGTTGCTCCAAGAGCTTTTGCCTCTCTGCTGAAGGCAGATTTCGGAAGAAAAACTGGGAATTTCTCTTATAGTACACACCTAAGTATCCTAATCGCTCCCGTAATTTTTCAGCAAGCCTCCGCTGCTGGCGATGGAGCAAACTTTGAGAAGTCAATTCCGCAGTCGGATCGGTAGTTGAGGCATGGCCTCTAGCTCGAACCGGGACAGAGAGATTGAGAAATCGGGTCATCGCCTGGTCAATGAAGGAACTGAGATCGCTTAACTTGGCGATCGGCAACTTCACTTCAGCAGCGTGGTAAAAAAAATGGAGGTTTTCCTCGTGGCTATCCTCCGAGGTCATCGCCTGATTCTCTGGCAGAAGTTTAGCGTCTTCTGAATTTGCCTCCGCTTCCAAGATTACGACTGGTAAGAATATGGAATGTTCTTGTAGTTGGCTAACTAGCAAGTGTAACTCTGGGTAAACCTCGAATACAAGGCAATCGAGGTGGCTGTTGCGCTGGATGAAGTCCAAAAATCCCTCTGGGGAATTACTACGCATCAAAATGTAGCGATTTCTGTCCAAAAGCTTGAGGACAGATGTCGCGAGTTCTTCAGACCGCAGAAAAATACAGATAGAAAGCTCGGAACGCAAAGCTGTATTTGGCTCAATCCCGAAGTTGCCAGACAGTGCTGAATCGGTCAGTTTTGGTAACTCCTTTGCAAACACATAATATTACATAAAACATTTAAACACTAATTGTAACCAATCTTAACTCCAAAATTGATTCGATCCCTGTTAGAGAGCGATAATTAAAACTGTACCCTTGGGAGCAGCCTTTAACAATCCTCAGCAAGATTTCAGGCAAAGAGCTGGAGTCTTAAAATTATTCCTAGCTAGATTAGATAGCCCAGGTCTATGATTATCCCAAGCATCTTGCTGGACTCGCTAGGTCGCTCTGCGGACTGAGATAGGGATAAGGCAGATTTCGAGGTCGGCCCCTATTATTTAGCATCAATTGTTGCGCTACTTCTGATTTCCAGCCCTGACCACCAAGTTTCTCATGTCAATACCCAACCCGACTCTCCAAAATTTTATCGAACCCGTGCCGCTGTGCTTCCCAACTGCGAGACTGTCCGCAGTGCGGTCAATTTTCAGGCAAGCCAAGTGCGATCGCGTGGCAGTAGTCAACGATTTGCAGCAGCCTTTGGGGTTAGTCTATCTCCGTAGTTTAATGTTTGTCTCCCCAGTTTCGGATCGCAGAGGTGGCTACCATGCTAAATCACTGTCGGAACTGAACTTTATAGTCGAACCTATGCTAGCTGTATCGGCTCTTATGAGTTTGAGCGATTTCTGGCTGTGGCTGCGACAGCAACACTCTCAAGCGCAGCTCAAAAACCAGGAAAAAAACGGCGAGTTTAATTATTTGGCAGAGAGTCGAGAAAATTGGGGACTAGAAAGCGCAGGTAGGGATATGTCTGGCGAGGCGATCGCAGATTTCTCCACCACTGCTGACTTACTGCCGGCTCCCAACCTGGCTCCCATAGCCTTGATCGAGCCTGATAGCGGTAAGTTTTTAGGATTGCTCGACAGCCTACAGTTGCTAAAATTTATGGCATTCGAGAACAGCAACAAAGGCGGGAGCCGAGAAAGGGTGGAGTCGGCAAAAACTATTAAAATTGAAGAGCAAACAGGACTTAGATATCGCTCAGCGCCAAGAACCCCGAACATTGCTCCCCTTGTTGAACGGCCGAATGTCGCGGTTCCAGGGAATGTAGCTCTCACCCTCAATTCCTTTGGACAACTGCTCGAACAACTGCCTTTACCTTTAAGATTGCTCAGCAACGACGGGCAAATTATTACTCAAAATGCAGCTTGGAAATCCCTGTTGGGAGCGGGCCCAGAACCTGCTTTGCAGGCAGCAGAAACAGGGAGTAATTCTGCTAAACCCTTCTCCCATTCCTCAGCCTCCGTTAGCAGGAATGCAGGAAATTCCGTCCCCGAAGATGGCAGGAACTGGGGAGGAACAGCCTTAGCCCAAGAAGATAGTAGCTGCTCGGGGCCAGCGTGCGCCATAGCCCAACCCTTGGCTTTCTCAACCTCAACCGCTCCTAGTTGGTGCGCGATCGCTGCAAAACCCGATAACTACACTTGCACATCTCCCGCCCACCAAGGCAAAGATCGCACCTGGCAATTTGTCAAACAGCCACTCTCAGAAACACTAACTCTTGTCTTAGCGCAGGATGTAACCGAAGAACAGCTAGTAGCCAAAGAACTCGCAGCTAAAAATGCCGATTTAATTCAGCTCAACCGACTTAAAGACGAGTTTTTAGCCTGCATCAGCCACGAACTGAAAACACCGCTGACAGCAGTATTGGGGCTATCTAGCCTCTTAAAAGACAGAGCGATCGGAGAACTCAACGATCGCCAAGCTCGCTACGCCAAGCTGATCCACCAGAGTGGTCGTCACCTGATGACAGTAGTCAACGACATTTTAGATTTGACCCGGATGGAAACCGGTCAAATGGAACTAATTGTCGAACCCGTGCAAATTGCCGCAGTTTGCGATCGCGCCTTTGAAGGAGCCAAGCTACTTCAGCAACAAGAAGACAAACCAACCGCAGCCAGAGATGACCCCACCAATCGCGACAGCACATCGGGCAAATCAGACTCCCCAATAGACTTTACTCTGGAAATCGAATCAGGATTAGCCCATATTGTTGCTGATGAACTGCGACTGCGCCAAATGCTCGTCAACCTCTTGTCCAATGCCCTCAAATTTACAGCCCCAGGCGCAGCAATTGGGTTGAAAGTTAACCATTGGGAAGGCTGGATAGCTTTTACAGTTTGGGATACAGGCATCGGCATCCCCGCTGACAAGCAACACCTAATCTTTCAAAAATTCCAACAGCTTGAAAGCCCCCTGACTCGCCGCTTTCAGGGTACAGGGCTAGGATTGGTCTTGACTCAACGCCTAGCTCGCCTCCACGGAGGAGACGTTTCGTTTATTTCCTCCGAAGGGCAAGGTAGCCAGTTTACTCTGCTTCTACCCCCTTGTCCTCCAGGTAAAACAGATGGGAAGCGAGGGAGCCGGGGAGCCGGGGAGCCGGGGAGCAGGGGAGCAGGGGAGATCGAAGATGAAAATCTGCGCTTAGTCTCCTCATTCCCCCGCCCCCGCGTCCCTCCACTTAAGAGATCCCCTGTCGGCTTGGTGTTGATTGTTGAAGCCGTCCCCCGGTTTATTGAAGATTTGAGCAACCTCCTGACAAATCTAGGCTATCGGGTGATCGTCGCCCGTTCCGGTACTGAAGCTCTAGAAAAAGCCCGTAGATTTAGCCCAGAAGTAATTTTTATCAACCCCCTACTACCATTGCTATCCGGTTGGGACGTGCTGACATTACTCAAAACTGATGCCGATACTTGCTCTATACCCGCGATCGTGACCGCTACACGGGGCGAAAAAGAACGGGCCAAACTCAACCGAGCCGATGGCTTTTTAAGCTTGCCAGTTAAAGAAGCTACACTACTTGAGCAACTCAGGGACTTGACACGGGCAGAGCAACCAACTGCGGATGCGTTCAAGAGTTCCCTTACTGTTTTATTATTGAGTCCTCTCAACAGTTCCTTTCACGCTGCCTCGTTCCTAGTTCACCCTTCTTACTGCCGGATTTTAGAAGCAGATGACCTCGATCAAGCCGAACTCCTTGCCCGGATTTGGCATCCTAACGTGATGGTATTGGAGGGTACGACACAGTTACAAAACCCTTCCGCTTTTGTCGAAGAACTAAGTCGGCGCAGCAGTTTGGTCAGCATTCCGCTTGTAACTTTAGATTCTGTGACTACCTCTGTTGCCAATCAAGTCAAGGGATTATCAGTATTTCCATGTTTAGCAGCAGGCGATCGCACTGCTGTCGGGACTGCCGACACATCCCAGCAGATGCCCTCTGCCTTATGGCAAGTAATTCAAGTGGCGGCGGGTATCACTTGCAAACCCTCGATTTTACTCGTTGATGTCTCCTCCCTCTCAGATTTATTACAGTCTGCTGAGCGAGAAGGGGAGCGGGGAAATGGGGAAGAGGGGCCAGAGGGGAAAGAAGGGGAAATTTCAGACTTTTTTAACTCTAAGCTCAAAACCCCAAAGCGTGGCGAGGAAAGAAGCCATCTCTCTAAACTCGAAACTCCAAACTGCGTTAGCGAAGCCTACCCGCAGGGTTTAGCGTTGCGAGGCGCGAAGCGTGGCGAGGAACGAAGCAAACTCAAGCCATCTCTGCCAACTCCCAACTCTCCCTCTTCCCAAGTTACTCATCCCCCGTTAACATTCCCCATTCCTAATTCGCAATTACCAGTTCCCAATTCCCAAGCTTTGATTCAGTACCTCCAAACGGCAGGATTTCGAGGTGCGATCGCAGGCTCTTGGGCTGAAGTTTTGCAACAGTTGCAATATCAAAGTGTTGACTTGCTGTTAATTTGCTTGCGGGAGGACTCATCGTCATCTCTAGTGCAGGCACTATCTAACTTAAGACAAATGCCTGCCAAACCTCCTATCCTCGTACTGGATTATCGCTGCCAGACAAACAGAGAATCGCCAGCGATCGACTCTATTCTGGGGGAAATAGCTGCTCAACTTTTGTCCTCTTCCCTGTCGGTAGCAGAGTTACTACAACAAATCGAACAATCTCTCAATGGTAGTTACAAACACAAGAGTTAAGCGATCGCTATGAGGGGAAGCCAGAGTAAACGCAGGGCGGTTTCATTCTCTTGTAGGGGCAATCCCCCTGTGGTTGCCCCTTTTGGGTTTGGGGCAGGCACGGGGGCACTGCCCCTACAGAAAACCTGTTGATCTGAGAATGAAACCGCCCTGCATCTCCCCCTCTCTTTCCCTAGCCCCTAGCCCCTAGCCCCTTCTTTCCCTTCTTTCCCTAGCCCCTAGCCCCTAGCCGCATAATTGACTAGAGTGAAAGTAGAAAAAAATGTGAATGTTAAAAGTAAGGCATCTCGAAAAATTACGCCCCTTTGGGATTTGCCTTGCCCAAGACTCGTTCACCCTATAGTTTGTTGGAATGAATGTTGCTGTGATCGTAATGCCATCAGAAACTTCCCCGGCTGAGTCTTCCCCCTTGATTTTAGACAGTTTGCCGGATATGCCACTCTCAGAGAAGGGGTGTCCCCGCCGAGCCAGGTTGCAAATTGACCTGATGTTATTGGCGATCGAAGCCTTATATCTCGGCGGTGCAGAACAAATGCTGGCAGTGGCAAAGGAATTGGAACTGGAAGGAATTGTTAAACATCGGGTTGCCCTTTGGCTGCTGCGGAACACTAACCCTCTGCGGCTCTTCAGTCAGCGGCGTTCTCTGACTGTGCTGGAGGCGAAAGCACTGGTGGCGATCGCCTGTTATTTAGCACGCAGGTTAACGGTGAGAATTAGGCAGTTGTTACTGGAATATCACCAAATGAATCAAAAAGGTCTGCCTCTAGAACAGAATTTATCGCTGGCTGACTATCTCGAACGTTTCCGAGCTCACTTCCGTTCTCGGATGAATCCGAGGCGCTCTCTAGTTGTTGCCTATGGTTCTGATGAAAAATTGAATGAACTAGCTCTCAATTTATTGGGCAAATTGCTATTTTGTACTGGTACAGCGGGAATGCAAAGATTTTGGATTAGTTTATTTGATGGAGAGGTGGAGTAATGACGATTCAGCGTCAGTACAGTCTGCCTAACTGCACCCTAATTTTAGAGGGTTTAAGCGACGGGACGGCTGCTCCTAGCCAGTTCGATCTCAGACCTGCGCTTTCGATTTTAATGAGCGCTGAGTGTCGTTTTGTGGGTCAAGGACAACCGCTTACGGGAGGCCGTGACTTTTTTGAAAGTTTAGTTAAAGCTGTCAGTAGTTACGCTCAGGAATTTTTGAGCGGAGTACCTTCACTGGCAGGTGAGAGTACGCAGCCTAGTTTGGTGCGGTTCCAGAGAATTAATGAGAATTTGCATCGGTTGACGGTTCAAGCGCTGGAACCGGAAAAGACGACATCGCCAGCATCAAAACCCCCTCTACCAACTCAGATCGATTTAACGACGGTACAGTTATTTGATTTGGTGGAGGCTGTGGATCAGTTTTTTGCTGACTCGCAAACGCTTCCAGAGCTTTCGTTGCAGTTAGCGCCTGTTTCTAAGCGCCATGCTAAGGCCACCGCCCCGATTGCTAAGCGGGCTTTGCCTGCTGCTGTGGGAATGTCGAGCTTGGCTTTGGCGGCGATCGCGTTTTTCTTCGTACCTATTCCTGAAATCCAGCGACCGAGAGATCCCGTTCCTCAACCCAATGCTAGCGGTAATCTGGCTACGCCCACCCCTAGCGGTGCGGGGACACCAAATCCGAATCCTACGCCTTCTCCTGATGTTACTCCCTCGGCTTCATCAAGTCCGACGGCTTCACCGAATCCTACGCCTTCATCGAGTCCAACGGCTTCGCCTCTCTCTGCCGAAGAGTTGAAGGGATCGGAGGCTACAGCAGCGAAGATTACAGATGCAGCAGAAATCGAAGAGTTGAGTGGAAAAGTGTATGAGCAAATTAATGCAGGTTGGAAGAGTCGGCCAGGGTTTAAAAATGATTTAGCTTATCGAGTGACTGTAGCTCAAGATGGGGCGATCGTTGGCTACAAGTTAATTAGCCCAGAGGAAGCAGACGAGGGACAAACGCCTCTGCCGGAACTACTATATAAGCCAGTTGGCAGCAGGCGCATTGGGGAGCCACTTGCTGATTTTAGGGTAGTGTTTACCACAGGCGGTGTGTTACAAGTTAGCCCTTGGTGAGGTTGAAGAGCAATTAATAGGCTTGATAGATTTTAACCTCAGTCTTAAGGTGGGCGCTGTCAGAATCACGATATTTCTCGTGTAGGAGAGATATGTTCTGACAGCGCCTACCCTACAAGAGTTGTTGGCGATCGCACTAAATCTCTAAAAATATTGCTCAGGTAAAGCAGTTATGTTATAATCATTTAAATAACGGGGGTATAGCTCAGTTGGTTAGAGCAGGTGACTCTTAATCTCAAGGTCGTAGGTTCAAGTCCTACTACCCCCATCGTCAAAAAACATACCCCAAGAACACTACCAGGAATCTCTACATCTATAGGGAGCTGACTGGTACGAGTATCCACAGCTAAAAAGTATTACACGATACAAAATAGTGAGCGATCGCCTCTTAGAGAAAAAGTGGTGATTGACTCAGCCGAAGTTTACCGCTCTTCTTTGACTCTGATAAAATGTACAACCAGAGCTTGCTCTTCATCCAGAAAAAGGAAGATTTCTGATGTCTATTATCCGCGAAGAAATGCCCGTACTTGCTCGCCATGAAGGAGATTGGGTGGGAACCTATACACTCATCGATACTGAAGGGAATATTATTGAAAAACATCACTCACATTTAACGTGCCATTTTCCCGAAGATCGGGAATATCCCTATTACCAGATTAATCGATATAAATGGCTTGATGGCAAGCGAGAAGAGTTTTTTTTTCCAGCAACTTACCGAGACAAAAAAATCTTGTTTGATACCGAGCGCATTCAAGGAAAAGCCTGGGAAGTTGATGATTCAACAGTGATTTTATGGTTTATTTATAAAGCATTGCCGGATATTTACTTGTATGAAATGATTCAAATTAGCCCCTGTAATAATTATCGTTCCCGTACTTCGCACTGGTTTAAAAATCATCAAATCTTTAAGCGAACAATCATTCAAGAAGAACGCTTGCAATAATTTATTGAAGTAATTCAATAAATTTCAAAATAACCAAAAACGTAATTTAATAATGAGCTTTATTACTTTCAAAATTCGCCAACAAAAACGCTTATTAGTTATTTTCTTTTGGATAGTTAGTTGCTGCTTTTCCCTAAAAGTCGAGGCTCAAGACCCAGAGACATTGCGGAGAGTTTACCAGCAAGTTCTTGATTCTTATCTCCAAAATTTAGCAGAGGCACGAAGGCAGGGAAATCGAACTTACGAAGCACAGATTTTATCCAGTGCGGGGTTAGCTTATCAATATTTAGGTGAGGATCAAAAAGCGATAGAAGTGTATCAGCAAGCTTTGCTAATTGCTAAATCTATCCGAGACCCAGCAACAATTTCTCAAATCCTTACTCAGATGGGTAGTACCTACAGCAAACTAGGGGATTATCAGGGAATTAATTTTTTTGAAGAACAGTTAAAGCAAGCCAGAAACAGCGGCGACCCCCTACTGATAAGCGCAGTTTTAAAAAGTTTAGGCTTGGCTTATATGTCTCTGCCAAACTATCGTAAAGCAATTGTTACTTACGAAGAATATTTACCGATGGCGCGGCAAAGTAACAATTCGCTGGAAGAGTTACAAGCTCTAGGTTTACTAAGCACTGCCTATGGTGTTATAGGGGAAACTCAAAAACAAATTGCCCTCCTAGAGCAACAATTAATAATTTGCCAACAAATAGGCAATATCGGACTCGCAAGTTACGCATTATTGAATTTGAGTAAGGTTTATGAATTATTAGGAGATTATCAAAAAGCTATTGCCTATCAGGAACAAGCTGTACAACTAGCACATAAATCTCAAGAACCATTACAAGAAGTGCTTGCATTGCAACAGCTAGCGCTGCTTTACGGTCGGATAGGAAACTCTGAAAAATTGATTTCTTTTTTACAGCAAACTATTGAAATTGCTAAAAAAAGTAATAACGAATTCTCTCTAGCTCTAGCTTTAGATTATCTTAGCCGTGCTTACGCTTTAGTCGGTAACTATTCCCAAGGGATTTATTTACAAAAGCAAAGTTTATTGATTTATCAAACCCTCAATCAGCAAAGCAAAGTAGAAACGAGTCTCAGTGAAGTATGGGGGTTACAAAATTTGGGCAGGCAACAATTTAAAGCTGGTCAATTAGCCGAAGCCGAAAACAACTTACAAGCAGCGCTCAAAGCTTCCAATAAACTGTTAAAAAATCAGCTATTGCCTAATAGCAACTTATTGGCTACTAGCAGCGATGAATTAAATCTCAATATCCGCGAAGCAACATTAGATATTTACCGAACGTTGCAACAAGTTTTAGTTGCTAACAACCGTAATGACGAGGCATTAGAAGTAGCAGAAGTAGGTCGAGCCAGAGCTTTTGTAGATTTATTAAAAACTAATTTAGGAGTTGACACTCAATCTGAACTAACACCTGTGCCGCTGACATTGGAGGAAATGCGACAAATTGCTAAAGCGCAAAATTCTACATTAGTGCAGTATTCCATTGTTTATAATGACAATGTAGCTGGTTGGGTGAAAGTAGGAAAGCAACGACCCTATGAAAATACATTATATATTTGGGTAATTCAACCGACAGGAACCATTACCTTTCGTTCGGTTAATTTACAACCCCTGTGGCAACAGCAAAAAAATGTAGAAAGTGACTCTTCTCTATTAACTTTTTTTGTGAGTAATGCTCGTAGTTCCATCTTGGTTAGGGGTCGCGGCGTTCCTGTTTCCAGCACACCAGAAACAGGCCCTTCTAGCGGCAATCCCGCTAATACCCGCCGCAAATATCAGCAATTACAGGAACTCTATCAAATACTAATTCAACCAATAGCTGACTTGCTACCAACTGACCCCAAACAGCGAGTTACTTTCATTCCCCAAGAAACTCTGTTTCTGGTTCCATTTGCAGCTTTGCAAGACACTAATGGCAAATATTTAATCGAAAAACATACTATTCTCACGGCTCCCTCAATTCAAGTTCTAGATTTAACTCGCCAACAGCGGCAAAGGTTAGGAAATTCTTTAACGGAAAGCTCACCTATTAAAAGTCAAAATTCCCTGGTTGTTGGCAATCCAACAATGCCCTTACTCTTGCAAAAAGTGGGAGAATTACCAGTACAATTGGCTAGCTTACCTGGGTCAGAAAAAGAAGCAAAAGCCATCGCATCTTTACTCAATACTCAACCATTAATCGGTACTCAAGCCACAGAAAATGTTGTCATCGAACAAATGCCAAATGCTCGGTTTATTCACCTCGCAACTCACGGGTTACTAGATAACTTGATGGGTTTTCAAAGTTCTCTGGCATTTGCTCCCGATAGTAAAAATGACGGCTTCCTCACTGCGAGAGAAATCCTCAATTTGAAGTTAAAAGCAGAGCTTGTGGTGCTAAGTGCCTGCGATACGGGGCGCGGCAGAATTAGCGGTGACGGTGTAATTGGACTATCTCGCTCCTTCATTGCTGCGGGAGCTCCTAGCGTCATTGTTTCTTTGTGGAAAGTGCCTGATGAACCGACAGCCGATTTAATGCTTTCATTCTATCAGAATCTTCAGCAAACACCAGATAAAGCTCAAGCTTTGCGACAAGCCATGCTCGCAACTCTAGTAAAATATCCTAGTCCCAGAGATTGGGCTGCTTTTACTTTAATTGGCGAAGCAGAATAGGAAATTTGGATTAATGACTAATGGTCTATTTTCAATTAACTTTCTGTCTCTTTGACTTCAAAAGTAAGGCGAGAATATTTAGGTTCTTCTAAGGCTTGCACGCAGAGTTCAGCGATATCTTCCCGGCTCACTTTACCCTTGATATTATCGCCTTGGTCGAACATCAAAGCTTTGCCCCCTGGCTCTTCTGTTAAGGCACAAGGTCTGATAATAGTGTAGGGTATGCCACTAGAACGCAAGCAATCTTCACCTTTCAACTTCCAGGTTAAAATCCCTCCTAATTGGTCGTTCATTCTCACTGCTGGCGGTTCTTCTTCTAAGTTTATTCCCGGTCGTCCGGGACGAGTAACTCCTGCGGAACTTACCATGACAAACCTAGTCAAATTTTGCTCGCCGTAAGCTTTTATATATTCTAACTCTAGTTGAAAAAGACCAGGCTCGAATTTAGGATTTAGTTCGCCGTCATATTCAAATTTACTCAACATTAATTGTACAGAAGTGATGCGGCTGCGGTCGATTAATTCACCATCCTTGACAGTTTTAGCGCGAAAAACGGGAATTAAATCATCAAAAGGAATGCAAACTGTCATCCAAATATTGTAAACAGTATCAAAGGAATAGCTGTAACCAATGCCATCCCATTTCGGGTCGCTGCGGAGGATGAATTTATATCGCTTACCATCGCCTTTTACGCGCAGTTCGATGCCGCTGTACTCTGCTAAATTAAGAGGCGGGTCAAAGTTGCGGGTGCGAACAGAAGCAAAACCGCCGGAGTTGGCAGTAGAAACGTTGCCACTAAATAAAGCGATATTATTTATCAACTTTATAGAACTTTCGCTAACGCCGCCCATTACAATGTCATCTAATGCGCCCCAAGTTTCTTTTAAATCTTGGGAGGGTTGGGCGAAGTCGCAGACTATTTTTTCACTAGCTTTTATTAACTGATTTCGGGTCGCTTGCACTAGATTTTGTATGCCTTTGTATTCGACTATTTCCGGCACATCTACGACTTCTGGCATATAAAATTTGATGCCTTGATAGTATTTTTCACGGGTGGGAGTATCTCCTTCTTGAGGTTGGACTCGCGTACCTGTGCAACAAATTATGGCTTCTACACCACTTGTTACCTGCTGCGTAAGCGTCTCTGGGAGAGTGATATCTCCCTCGACTAATTCGATACTTGGTCCTAGAATTTCACGGCCTCTGTTGGCATCTCTAACGAGGGCTCGCACTGTATAACCCCGCTTTAGCAAATGGCGTACTACTCGCTTACCCACACCGCCAGTCGCACCAGCAACAAGGATCAATTTAGATTTTTGTTTGGGAGTTTTGGCCTCACCTCCAAATAGTTGCTGTAGCCAATTAATACTGCCAATAAAAGGGATGACTCCGAAATAAACTAAGGTGTTGAAAAATCTGCCAGCATCCCATTGAGCGATATTTTTTTCAGTCATAATTTGTACTCGACTTTTTTATTACTTTTTTGAAGGATGAAATTGCCGTTTTTATTGGCTTTTGTATGCTACAAGACTTACGCATCACGCTTAAGTAGTCGGACATAATTAAACGTAGGGTTGGCGCTCGCCGCAAAAAACCTGTAACTCATAGAAGAAGATGGTTGCGGCGAGCGCCCACCTGTGCATTTTATAGCCTTTATTTATGTCCACCTACTTAGCAGGGTTATCAACAATTATGTGTAACTATGCGTAACTCATATTCTAGCTAAATTCTGATTTTTTAGCTTTGGGAACAAGAGATTTATCTAGCCGATTAGACACGAGGTTTATGATGACTCTGGTGCAAGGGAATCTCAATAATAAACTCCGTACCTTCTCCCGGTGTGGAAATGCACGTCATTTTTCCCCCGTGTTTTTCCGCGATAATTTGATAGCTTATTGCTAAGCCGATACCTGTGCCTTTGCCGACGGGTTTTGTGGTAAAAAAAGGCTCTGTTATCCGCTGGCGGATTTCTTCTGTCATACCAGGGCCGTTGTCATAAATATGGATGCTAACGGTTTCTCTCTTGGGGTGAAATTCCGTGCGAATCCGAATTTTCCCCTTGTATTTCGTCTCCTTATCATTTTGTGCGGTTTTATAATTGATAAAGGACTCTTCAAGAGCATCAATTGCATTGCTTAGAACGTTCATAAATACCTGATTGAGTTGACCTACATAACACTCAACTAAGGGGAGAGAACCGTATTCTTTAGTCAGGTGAATTGCTGGCCTATCTGGCTTGGGTTTGAGTCGGTTACTCAAAATTAGCAGAGTGCTGTCTAGCCCATCGTGAATATCAACTGGCTTCATTTCTGCTTCGTCAATTCTGGAAAAGTTTCGCAGAGATTGGACAATTTCGCAGATACGTTCAGCACCTATTTTCATCGAGGCTTGCAATTTAGGTAAGTCTGTAATTAAAAAATCTATCTCCATCGTTTCACTTGCCTCTTGAATTTCTGGTACAGGCGAGGGATAATGCTGTTGATAAAGATTGATTAATTCTATCAGATCGCGAGTATATTCATCGGCATGGCTGATATTTCCGTAGATGAAGTTAATGGGGTTATTGATTTCGTGGGCAACACCGGCTACCAGTTGTCCTAAACTAGACATTTTTTCAGTCTGAACCAGTTGAGTCTGCGTGCGCTGGAGTTCTTGCAATAGTTTTTCTAATTGAGTTGATTTTTCCCGTTCTCTTAGTTCAGATTGCTGCAAGGCTGCATTTAATTTTGCCAGCTTTTCGGCTTGCAGCAGGACAATATTAATCATTGAGTTTCTGAGTTCTATCGCCGCCTCAATTTCACATTCTTTCCAAGGTAAAGATGTGTATTTTACGGTTTCTTTCCACAACTCGAATGATTTCCGAGGAGACAGGCGAATGCTGCCATTAGCCTCGATTTCTATGGGTTTGTTTGGGTTTCCCGCCCAATTTACGGTTTGAATAACTTCGGGACGAAACCAGAGAACATAAATTTTCTGGCTGGGGGATATGGCAATTGCTAAACAGCCGCTTGCTGTGTCTTTTAATTGCTCGGCATTTTCATAAAACTTGGAGAGTGAGTCTGTATGAAAAACTTCACCTATGAGATTTTTTTGCCCCCATTCAAGTAACTGTTTTAGTGCCTCTTTTTCAGGGGTTTGACCTACTAAATAGCAATTTTCCCCAAATAAAACTGCTGCACCTGTAGCACTCACGAGGTCAAGTAAGCTCTGCTGAGACTTAACTAATGCCTGTGACAAATTTTCTGCTTGAGATATATTTTCCAGTAGCTTTGCTTGAATGGATTTTAATTGCAGTCTATAGTCGTAGTCTTCATTCCCTTCTTTAAATTCTAGTTCTAAAGACATGACTTGTCCAATAAATTCGCAGGCGGCGCGAACTTCATAAGGAATGTATTTGGGCGCGTAGTGATGGCAAGCAATCAGACCCCATAATTTCTGCTTTTTCATTAAAGATATAGACATAGAAGCTGCAACGCCCATATTTTGCAGATATTCTATGTGAATGGGTGAGACACTTCTTAAAATGCTGAAGCTGAGGTCGAGAGGTTGATTAGTAAGTGGATTGTTGCTGGGTACAAGTTCAACAGGTTTATAATTAATTTCTGGTATTAACCTCAGCCAGTTTTCGGAGTACAATTTTCTGGCTTGTTTGGGAATGTCTGAGGTTGGATATCGTAGACCTAAGAAAGGAGAAAGATTTTCTTCTTTATCTTCAGCGATTACAGAGCCATTACCTTCAGCATCGAATTTGTATACCATTACTCGGTCAAAGCCTGTAAATTTTCGCACTTCTGCAACTATTGTTTGACATAAATCCTGGAGGTTGCCAGTGCTTTGAATTTTAGAAAGTGTGGTTTTAACTGAATGATAAAAGCTAAAAACTGAAAGATTATTTTTTGAACTTGCGGGTTCTATCTCAATAATTAAAAGTCCTTCGTTTCTGTGCAATATACAGTCAAAGGTTCGGGGGTTGTAGGCTGTGCCTATAGTTAGTTTTAAAGGATTGACTGTTTTTAAATTTTCATGAATTAAGCAGCTTTTGAGACTTTCAATCTGAATGGGGTCGAATAAGGTACTCAAATCTTTGTTAATAAGGCTACTGGGGTGCAGACCAAAAAACTCGAAGGTGTTGTTGCTCATTTGTAAAATTTTGAGCTGAGGTTCTTTGACAACAAACATTACTCCGTGAGGCTGAATGTGTCCTGATATATGAATGGGTTCTTTGTCGCAGTTTGTTAAGTCAATTTCTGCTGTGGCGATGTTGTTTTGTGCCATTTTATTAAGGTTCCTTTTGTAAAAATGGTGGATAATTCGGCAGGTCTTGGTTGCAGTATGGTAGTGATAATTATAGTCAATTATACTACGCTCTCTAGCAGCTCACCATGATATAGCAGAAGTCAGAAGTAAAGTACAATTCCCAGAATAATTGGAGTAATTATTAACGTCCTAGTACAGCACGGCGGTTGCTATATAATCTATATAGTTAAGCTATCAGACTGAATCTGTAAGCGAGCGCAAGCCTTGATGATGGCTGAGCTGCTGTCTGTAAACTTTTTCACGCTTTTTTAAAGGAGAAGTATTTATATTATGCCAATAAAACCGGAATTATTACTAGCTTTACCTAAACGGGAGCATAAATCTTAATTAGCGATCAAAAAAGTTGATCGTCAGAGGATCGAGGGTGTTAAATAGTAATCTCACAGGCTGCCCGCACTAAGAAATCTAAAGTTATGCTCTCAGGTAGAAGCTATTGGCCTAAATTTAAGCTAAGCTTGATAGGTATATTCAACAAGCTGTATATTTTACTGATGTTTGACTTTAATACCGTTACTGCCTTTTCACATAGGCACTGTATCGAAATTTGCGCGTTTCTTGTACCTGCTAACTTGCTGGCAACTTTGCAGACGATTATTTTTACAGGTCTAAAACGCTCTCAACTTCAGGTGCGGTTAGGGGCAGCCGTTGGTAGCTTCTATGCTTTAATTATGATCCTTCACGTTTTTACGTGGCTGGCAATTGGGGTAGTAATGGCCCCAACATATATCCTGTTTCTGCTGGGAAGCATCTGTCTGGGGACTAATATTTGGGCGGCAGTACATTCTTCAAGTATGAGCCGATTAGTTGGGTATTTGCTGTCAGTGTTTAGGGAGAAAGGAAAGGGAAAGCTAAGGATGCAGGCATTAAAAATCAAATCGGTAATGGGTAATGGCTAATAGCTAATTGAAATCGATTAACCACGTTAAGAAAGTTGCATAATCCTTTCCAATTTGCTGATGGTTAACTGTTAACTGAATTACTTAATTTGTTAACGGTTAACGGTTAACTATTAACTGTTAACCCCATTACTTAATCAGTTTCGCGATCGCGGCAGTTTTCTTCTTCTGGGCCATGCGGATGTACCGTACAGTTGAGCAAATAGCCGCCATCGCTCCTACCGTAATAGTAGTAGCAGCCGATGCAGGTTTGGGGGCGTTCTAAGGGCGCTTGCTGAATAGTATATTGCGGGCCTGAAAACAGGGAAAAGCCGCGCTGTGTCTGGACTGTGCCAATAATACCCCCTGCGAATTCAATGGCTGAGCGAATGGTCTCTTGGCGAATACCTGGTTGTAGCTGCACCTCCATAGCTAGCCGCTGATTTAGGGGATCTTGTTCTTGGCGGCTAATGACACCTCCGAGAACATGAAAGCTCTCCGCGATCGCCACAGAAAACCTTGCTAACGACATACAATAACCCGATAAAACGTAAACTTGATCGTCAGTCGTAGCTCTAATTGTTAGGCGAGTAGGAATCAGCAATCTCAGGTGAGCGTTAAGTTCTTCAAAAACAGGCTCCAATCTCCAGATCGTTTGGTTTCCTACTTCTTGGTTGAGGCCAAAAACTCTAGAAACCTGCTCCATTAGGGCTGCTAGAGTATGAACTATCTGTAACAAAAGTGATTCTAGTGTGCTGTCAACTCTTAAGGGACACTCTCGGAGAGTTTTGAAATAATCCTCCAAGCGGTGGGCAATTCGTTGAATGCTGCTAAATCCCAGCATCGCGGCTCCCCCTTTAATTGAATGAGCACAGCGGATTAGCTGGTGCATACTTTCGGGATTTTCTACAGTGCTTTGTAGATGTACGAATCCTATTTCAATAGTATGAATGTGTTCTGTGGCTTCTTCAACAAAATAACCGATGATTCGCTGTAATTGTTCTGGTAGCATAAATATTCTCCTTTCGCCCTTTAATCCCTGCTCGCCTTCCTGTTGTGTGTCCAGCCAAATTTATCCATAAAAAGTGCATTGACTGAGTTAGAGGGTGTGTTGAGTGCAACAGTGATTTTTGGGGCTGCGATCGCACCTACTTTTTTCATATTATTACCCAAAAGTGCCAGCTAGGAGGCATTATCTAAAGTTAGATATTTAGAAAATCGAGAGCGATCGCCCCCAGAAAGGCAAATACTACACCGCCGCCCTTGGGTCTGGCTTTCTCCGTACCAGACCGCCGACAGCATAGCCAGTCAAATGATAGGAAGATTCATTTGCAAATTTTAGCACTAGATAGACGCAGATCTACGCCGATCTTCTGCCCAAATCTGCGTAGATCTAAGGTTTACAATAATGAATCAACCGTAACAAAACGACCGCTTAAATCTTCTGGCTTTACATTCAAAACTGCGCCTAAAAGAGCATTCGTGAAACCAAAGCTAATATAGGTCGCTTCAACGCGGCCATTGCCATCAGGATCGAGGTCAGACTGGGAGATTCCACCCTTACTCAAAAAGCTAGTTCCATCCTCTATAATTCCCGGATCTAAAAGTAAAATTCTGGGGTCGCTGAAGCTCAAGCTGACCTCTTGAAACGAGAGAATACCACCTGTAAATCCACCCGTCAGTCCAATCAAATCGTCAGACTTATTGAAGTCAACAATCACCGCATCAGGCAATTCAATTCCTACTGCTCTTACTCCCGATTGATCGGCTCTAAATACAAATACATCGCTCCCCAAACCTCCCTTATAGATATCAACATCTTTGTCACCAATCAGCGTATCATTACCTTCCCCTCCCACTAATAAATCAACACCAACCCCACCCCGCAACAAATCATTACCGCTACCTCCATCTAGAAAATCTCTATTTTTTTCACCCGTGAGAATATCATCGCCACTTTCTCCCAAAATATCATCATTTCCCTTACCGCCAAAGAGAGAATCATTGCCAGAACCCCCAAAAATACTATCACTATCATTATTACCAAAGATTAATTCTGCATCGGAGGAACCTGTAACAGTATCCTTACCGCCAAGGGCCCAAACTCCTTCTGGGAAATTAGCCAATTCTCCCGGTAACAGAGCAATATTTTCAGAAGTATTATCTCCAATCAGACGCAAGCTATCCGTAGGGTCTGGTGTCAGTACCATAATTTTCTGCTACCTAATATTTGCGATCGTATCCATCTTGCCATATTTAAAGAAATATAGACCACAGGGTGAGTGAAGGAAAGAAAACTAACATAAGAGTTGTAGCAGAAATTTTTAAACTTGGTATAATCTTACAGGCAGGGGAGTAAAAGTAAAGCTGATGCCGATTATAGTAGCTGAAGAATTGAGTAAACTTTATCCGGTAGCAATTAAAGAACCCGGACTTAAAGGCACAGTGCGGCACTTTCTGCGCCGCACATATCGCACCGTCAAAGCAGTTCAGGGCGTTTCGTTTCAAATAGAAGCTGGCGAGGTAGTAGGCTTTCTAGGGGCTAACGGCGCGGGGAAAACCACTACTTTGAAGATGCTGACGGGATTAATTTATCCTTCTACTGGAGTGGTAAGAGTGTGCGATCGCATTCCCTTCCGCCGCGAAGCTGATTTTTTGCAACAAATCACTTTAGTAATGGGGCAAAAACAACAGTTAATCTGGGATTTACCCGTCCTAGACTCCCTAAAAATCAATGGCGCTGTCTACGGTATCTCCGATAAAGAATATCGCCTGCGGGTGGGGGAACTAACGGAGATGCTATCCCTGGAAGGAAAGTTAAATCAGCCAGTAAGAAAGCTTTCTCTGGGTGAAAGGATGAAAGCTGAATTAATGGCAGCGTTACTGCATCGGCCGCAGGTATTATTTTTAGATGAGCCGACTTTAGGTTTGGATGTAAATGCTCAGTTTAGTGTCCGGGAATTTTTGAGGGATTACAATCAACGCTACCAAGCAACAGTGTTATTGACAAGCCACTATATGGCTGATATTACTGCTTTATGCAAAAGGGTTTTGTTAATCCATGAAGGGATGTTAGTTTATGATGGCAGTTTGGATGGATTACTTGATAGATTTGCACCTTATCGGGAGGTGAAGGTGGAGTTAGCTAGTCCGCTGTCAAAAGAGCAGGCTTCTGTTTACGGAGAAGTGGAATCTGTGGAGGGTCAGTCAGTGCGTTTTCTGGTACGGCGGGAGGCGCTGACGGCTACTGTGGCAAATATTTTAGCTGAGTTAGAGGTGATAGATTTAACTGTAACAGATCCACCAATTGAAGAGGTAATTGGTAGAGTTTTTCGCAGTGGTGGAGTTTCTTGAAGGAAGATAGGGGAAAAGAGGGGCTAGGGGCTAGGGGCTAGGGGCTAGGGAAAGAGGGAAAGAGGGGGAAAT